>CAYXAN010000236.1:0-3524 GCA_964461705.1 uncultured Sarcina sp.
GATGGTATTCTCTCAGCGTTGTCAGAAGGCTTTCCAGCGCCACGGCATTATGCGCATAATCGATCATTAAGGTGAAATCATCACTGACCCTCACCAGCTCAATGCGCCCCTTTGCCTTTGCCCCCAGAAGAGCCTGCGCCACGTCCTCTTCGGACACGCCGAATTCATGGCAGATCGCAATGGCGGACAGCGCATTATAAACGCTGAAGCGCCCGGGCGTCGGCACCTCACAGGTAAATTCCATCTTCCCCTTCGTATCAAAGGAAATGCCAAGCTCCCCCGGTTTTTCAATGAGCTTCAGATTCACGGCATAGAAGTCATCCGTTCCCTGCATTCCGTATCGGAGAACTCTGCAGCTGCTGCCCTCCAGAATCTGATCCGCATGAGGATCGTCGCCGTTGACAATGCCAAGTCGGCATTGCCGGAACAAAAGACTCTTGCAGTGCAGATAATCCTCGAAGCTGCTGTGTTCATTGGGCCCTATATGATCCTCTGAAAGATTAGTGAACACACCGATGTCAAAGGTAATTCCTGCTGTTCTGTCCAGCTTCAGAGCCTGTGAGGATACCTCCATCACAACGGCCTGCACACCGACATCCGCCATTTCCCGCAGGGTTTTCTGCAGGGCCAGAGACTCCGGCGTCGTGTTCGCCGACGGCCGATGTACGTCATGCCAGGAAGATTCGATCGTTCCGATAAGACCCGTGTCGATCCCTGCTCTCTGCAGTATGGAGCGGACAAGGTAGGTCGTTGTTGTTTTCCCCTTGGTTCCGGTGATTCCGATCATTTTCATGCTGCGGGCCGGATACCCGTAAAAGGCAGCCGACACCAGGGCCATCGCACGGCGGGCTGACCTTACCCGAATGTACACCGGCTGATTACCGGCTTTTTCCATTCCATCTGCCGGATCCGTCTTCCCCGCTGCGCATCCTGTCCCGGCTGCAGGGCCTGATTCTTTCTGTGCCGCATTCATCCATTCGGTATGCTCCATCAGAACCGCGGCAGCCCCCTTGGCCGCCACCTGCGCAATGTAATCATGACCGTCTGATTTTGCCCCCTTAACGGCAAAGAACAGACCTCCCTTCCCGGCCCTTCTGGAGTCATTGGTGATATCCTCAATTTCTGTCTGAAGAAGCGCTGTCCCCTCTTCGGACAACGTCGGAATCACGTCCCCTCTTATGTCCAAAAGCTCATATTCCAGATCCGTCAACAGCTCACATAATTTCATCTCTTATATTTCCTCCCGGTGTCGATGCGCATTTGATATTGTGTATCTGTTTAGAAACACTTTAGACTTTTTATTTTTTTCTAATGGCTCGTACACATTTTCAACACATTTGAACAGTATAGTACTAAGCAAGGTAGTTACTTACTCACTATCTCCCCCTCATAAGAAGTAGTAAACAAGAGAAAAGGCGTCTGCGAAAGCAGATGCCTTTTCTCTTGTTGTCTTTTTTACGTTTACCAGCCGACAACAACAAGGGCGGTTCCCTCTAAGACAGTGACACTGGCCTTTCGATCCCCTGTGATTTCGTTGGAGCATCCGATCGGAAAATCATCGGAGAGAATTCCGTTCTCCAGCTCGTATTTCATTCCCTTCAGCGTGACACCCTTCACCTCCGGATCCATGGCAAAAACTGAGAACCTCCCTTCAAAGCCCAAATGAAACTCTCTTGTCTCATTCCGGATCAGAAAGAGCATCTGATGGGCATCCATGAGGTAGCCTTGCCCGCCCTGATTTTTGATGAATTTCAGCACCTGAAGATTGGCCATCGTATGAGAGAAGCGCTCTCCGCCCAGTGCTCCGTAGATATCAAACCGTCGATACCCCCTTTTGAGCCCGATCCGCACGGCGGCCAACGTATCCGTGTCATCCTTGCTGACGGGAAGTGTCACCACCCGCTCCGGGTCCATCCTTTGAATTTCATTCAGTACCGACCTCGTTTCAGGCAGAAGCGAATCAAAGTCACCCACGCACAAATCCGGAAGAATCCCCATCCGATTCAGATAGGTAAGGCCATTATCCACCGCAATCAGACAGTCTTCCTCATTTCTTCCGATCTCCACCGGCGTAAAATCGCCGGCACAAACCAAGATGCATCTCTTCTCCAAGGCACCGTTCCTCTAGCTACTGGTCGTATTCTCTTATTCCCGTCTCATCTGCCGTGCCCAACCTGCTGCAAGACTCCTGCCTGCGCTCAGTCTTCACCGGCTTCGTGGTAAATCCATTTTCCTCATCCAGAAACTCCTGCACCAGATAACGGGGCCGATGCTTGGTTTCAAGATAAATCTTTCCGATATATTCCCCTATGATCCCAAGGGACAGCAGGATCAAGCCTCCGATGGCCCATACGGAAACATTCAAAAACGTCCATCCGGCCACTGTCTGCCCCATGGCATGCCGCACGACCGAATAAAGCAGTATCGCCAGACTGAACAGGAAAATAAAAATTCCCATCGCCGTAATCATACGAATCGGTTCAATGGACAAGGAGGTAATCCCATCCACCGCGAAGGAGATCATCTTCTTTAACGGATACTTGCTCTCGCCCGCAAAGCGCTCTGCCCTTTCATAATAGACAACCGCATGCGGATACCCGACAAGCGGCACCAGCCCGCGTAGAAACAGATTCACCTCGCCGTATTCCGCAAGTCCGTCCAGCGCTCTCCTGCTCATCAAACGGTAATCCGCATGGTTGTATACGACCTTTGCGCCAAAACGGTCCATCAGCCGGTAAAAGCCCTCTGCCGTTGTGCGTTTAAACCATGTGTCGGTCTTTCTTGCGCTTCGAACTCCGTAAACAACATCATTTCCTTCATGGTACCGATCCAGCATGGCATCGCAGGCCTCGATGTCATCCTGCAAATCCGCATCCATCGAAATCACCACATCCGCATACTTGCGCACCGTCATAAGCCCTGCCAGAAGCGCATTCTGATGTCCCCTGTTTCTGGACAGGTTGATGCCGGAAAACAGCGGATCCTCCCTGTGCAGTCGCTCGATGATTTCCCACGTCCTGTCTCCTGAGCCGTCATTGACGTAGCAAACCCGGCTTCTGTCGCTGATTTTGCCCTCTTCCATAAGGTGCTTCATTTTTATTCGGATGCGCCTTGAGGTTTCCGGCAGAACCTCCTCCTCATTGTAGCAGGGAATCACATAGTATAAAATGTCAGGCATGTTCGGAATGATCCTCCAGAAAAATCTTTCTGCTGATAAAGTTGTAAACCATCACCACCCCGGTGGCAAAGCACTTGAACAGCGTCTCCGCAAGTCTGGTTCCCATAAGATCGTGAAGTTCTTCCCAGCCCGCGTACACGACATCCATTCCCAGATACAGAACAATTTCGTTGATGACAAGACCGATGACACTGAGCACAAAAAAGATCACAAACTCCCTCTGCCTGGACATATCGTCCCGGCGTTTAAACACGAATTTAAAGCTGAGAATGTAATTTGTGACCATGGAAATGATGAAGCTGAAAAACTGCGAGATCAGATAATACCAGCTGCACTGCTGATCAAA
>CAYXAN010000237.1:0-3524 GCA_964461705.1 uncultured Sarcina sp.
GGACGTCCAGCCCCAGCTGATTCGGCATCATGACATACACGTCATCCGGCACCCGCCTTGCCATCCAGTGATGCCCGCCGATGGTCTCCAGCCACCAGATTTCATCCCGGTCCTGAAAGGCCATGCCGTTCATTTCGTAGGTGCCGTACCGCTCCAAAAGGGCGCCTGCCCGCAAAACTCCTTCCCGCGCACTGCGAATATAGGGAAGAATCAGCACCAGCAAATCCTCCTCCCCGATGCCGCCGCAGCGGCCTTCCCCAAAGTCCTTGTCTTCCGCCGCCTTATCCCCGGGTGCGATATATTCCACTAAGGGATCAGCTCCCAGAACCCTTTCATTGGCTGTGATGGTTTCCGTCGCGGTCATGGCAACGCCCGCCTCGTTGACACCGGAGGCGCCCCAGATCCCGCTGCCCTCCACCGCATTGGGAACGGCCGTATAGCGCAGCGGATTGTCCGGCAGATCCATCTCCACATGAGAAAGCACGGACACATAATGCCTTGGCTGCTCGCTTGGCGAAACCACCACAAATTTCTTCGGTGTATAATGGCCGGCCCCGGAATCATCATTGCGCGCAACGATGGTGGACCCGTCATAGGATGCTTTCTTCCCGACCAGAATGGTTGTACAGGGCATCGCCCGTTCCTCCTTCCCTGAGGAAACGCTTTAATCAGCGTTTCCTTAGAACTCCGTATCCTCCAGCTCCCTGCGTTCAAATTCCGTCTGCTCGTTCCGGTTGAATTTGGCCAGCAGCTCATGAATCTTGGAGATTGGGGTGGACACGTCCGAAATCGATGCATCATGATTGATGAAATCGATGATATTGGCCAGATATTTGCCCATATCCGCGGATGCAAACCACTTGCGTTCCGAAAGCTGCGGGGGCTGATAGGTCAGGTTCGACGTGATGACCAGATCAAAATCTCCCCTCTCATAGGCTGCATCGAAGGCCTCCAGACCGTCGGTGAAAAGGCCGAAGGTGGTGCACAGGAAAACTCTCCCGGCATGCATTCGCTTGAGCTGCCCTGCGGTATCCAGAATGCTCCCGCCGGAGGAAATCATATCGTCCATGATGATGACGTCCTTCCCGTTCAGATCGCTGCCGAGGAACTCGTGCGCCACGATGGGATTCTTGCCGTTGACAATGCGGGAATAATCCCTTCTTTTGTAAAACATTCCGGTATCCACGCCCAGAACGCCGGCAAAATAAATGGCCCGGTCCAGCGCTCCCTCATCCGGGGAAATCATGACAAAATGCTCCTTGTCGAGAATGACATCCGGAAAGGTATGGATGATGGCCTTCAGAAACTGATAGGGCGAGATGAAGTTGTCAAAATTGGAAAGGGGCGCCACGTTCTGGATGCGCGGGTCATGGGCATCAAAGGTGATGAAGTTCTTCACCCCCAGATCCACCAGCTCCCGGAATATATTGGCCGCATCCAGGGACTCGCGGCCGGAGCGCTTGTGCTGCCTCCCTTCGTACAGGAACGGCATGATGACCGAGATCCGTGCCGCCTTTCCGTTAATCGCCGAAATGATGCGCTTGAGATCCTGAAAATGATCATCCGGCGACATATGATTGGTAAAGCCGTTCATCTCATAGGTCAGGGAATAATTGGTCACATCCGTCAGGATAAAGATATCCTTTCCGCGGCAGGAGTCCATGATGACGCCCTTCCCCTCACCGGTTCCAAAACGGACACACTCCGCATGCATGCGGTAATCATCCTGCACATATCCCGCAAAGGCCGCATCCCCCTTGGCAATGCTGTTGTAATTCCGGCGAAAGAAGGCCAGATGGTCATTGACGGAAGCTCCAAGACTTTCTGCGGAAGGCAGAACCAGCAGACCAAGCGGAGCCACCGGAATTCTTCGTTCCAACTTCTGATGCAATTGCAATTCGGACATATGGATCTCTCTCCTGTGTATGACAATGTAATCCTTTGAGAAATACGGATGCACTCCGCACTCCTAGCCATTGTAATGTTCGCTGCAGGAATGCGCAAGCTTCGCGTCTGCGCTGTTACTGCTTCTCGCGTCTGCACCGTTTCCGCTCGGCTTCGCGTCTGCACTGTTCCCGCTCGGCTTCGCGTCTGCACTGTTCCCGCTCGGCTTCGCGTCTGCTCCGTTACTGCTAAGATGCCGGCCGGTTGACAGGACAGCAGCAGGACGTCCGGGGCCGTTCCTCCCCTAGTGATGATAAGGGAACGCCCCTTTGATCCAGCGGACGTGAGCGCATTCTGCTTCCATTTCAATCGCTACCACATCGAACCGAACGGGCGTCTCCCAGGCGATCCCGTGAAGAAAACGGTAATAATCCGCCGTGCGGCAGATGGTTTTCTGCTTGGTCTGCGTCACAGCCTCCTGCGGGGCACCGCTCCCGGCATCGCTTCGCAGCTTGACCTCAAAGAAAACGAGCGCCGTTCCGTCGCGGCCGATAAGATCGATTTCTCCGCTTCGGCCGCTCCGGAAGCTGTGTTCCAGAAGCTCTACCCCTCGCTGCTGCAGAAATACGGCTGCGATGGCCTCTCCGACTGTCCCTCTCCGGCGAAGATTTGCTTTCGACATGAACTCCTTTCAGGGAACCCCAGAAGATTCCGTTAAACCTCCCCCCGGCCGGGATCGGACACAAAATGTGTGATGAAGCTCCTGCGGTGAATGGGGCACGGACCGTACTGCTTTAGGGCTTCGATATGTGCCCTCGTGCCGTAGCCCTTGTTGGCGGCAAAGCCATATTCCGGATACAGCCGGTCGTATTCCTCCATCAGACGGTCTCTTGTGACCTTTGCCAGAATCGAAGCTGCGGCAACGGAAAGGCATCTGGCATCTGCCTTGATCATCGGAGCCTGTATCAATCCAACCCCCGGGATGGTAACGGCATCATTGACAAGGCCGTCCGGCCGGATTCCGGCAGCTTCTCCAAGGCCGGCGATTGCCTTTCTCATTGCCTCATAGGTGGCCTGCAGAATATTGATCTCGTCGATGCGTTCCGGCTCCGCCAGTCCAACGCTCCAGGCCAGAGTCTCCCCGGTCAGTATTTCATACAGCTCCTCCCGCTTTTTGGCCGACAGCTTTTTGGAATCGTTAAGATACAGAATATCGTGATCCGTCGGAAGAATGCAGGCACCTGCCGCCACCGGTCCTGCCAAGGGTCCCCTTCCTGCCTCATCGATGCCGCAGATCAGGAAGCCCTCCGGGAGGCTTTCGACCCCCAGCGCCGTGCACATTGCCTCCTGCTCACAGCTGCGCATGTCTGCAACCCTCTGCCTTTCCCGCTGCAGCCTCTCTTCTCTTTTCCTTGCTGCCTCTTCCTTCTTCGTCATTTCCTTATGGTGTTCCCTCTGCGTGTTCTTCTGCGTTTCCTTCTGCGTTTCCTTCTGCGTGTTCTTCTGCGCCTTCTTCTGCGTTCCTCTTTGGTGCTCTTTGCCGCCTATTGATTGGTCAGCAGGCCGAATTTGCTGAAGGGATAGATCCTCACAAAGGCCCTCCCGATCAGATCCTTTCTCTTGATGTTGCCGACATCCGG
>CAYXAN010000238.1:0-3515 GCA_964461705.1 uncultured Sarcina sp.
TGAATCTCATTATACTTCATCATGTAAATTCCGCGCTCATAAGCCCCGATGGTGACCGGGTTTTCCTGCCCCTCCAGATTTCGGATGATCTGCGACGGAAAATCCACGCCGCAGGCATAGGCATGCGGATAGCCGCCGCCGAATCTCGGGTTGACCTCCGAAAGGTACCATTCCCCCTCCGGCACGCCGCAGGTTTCATTCTCCATGCCGTGCTCGTCGTGAAATAAATCAATGTCGATCATCCCCCGAAAGCCGCAGCTCTCGGCAAAGGCGGCCAGCCTTTCGAACAGCTCCGGCACATGCACAGAAACGGACTTGTCCGTCTCCCCGGCTCTCATGCGGAGCTTCTTTTTCAGGAACATGGAGGTGCATTTGCCGGAAACAAGGTCGACATACAGGTCGCACCCGTACTCCTGTCCCGTCATCAGCTCCTGTATCATCAGTCCTTCCACATTGTCAAACAGCGTGCGGACCGTCTGATCGTTGCCGGCCAGATTGATATTCAGGCTGGCGCTTCCGCATTGCGGCTTTACAAAAACCGGAAATTTGGCCTCTCCGCTTTCCCGTGCCCTGCGGAATTCCTCCGCGGACGTCCAGCACCTTGCCGTCCGGATGTTCTTTTCCTGCAGCAGCCGGTACATGCGGTATTTGTCCAGACAGGTCTCACACAGCTCATAGGAGGAGACAATCGGCACAACTCCGATTTCCTCAAACCTCTGCCGCGTGCGGGCAAGAAAGGACAGCTCCGGGTCAATCAGCGAGAGCACCCCGGCAATTTCCTCCCTCCGGCAGATGTCCAGGATCTGATCCAGATAATCCGGTGCCGTAATCCGGGAAACCACATAGGCCTTGTCCGCATCATACAATGCCGGTGCCAGGCGGGAGGCATCCGTTGCCACCACCTTGCCCTTCCCGGCCAAGGCCTGTCGAAAAGCCTGCACCACCTTATTGCGTGTCCCTGCACTGAGGATCAAGATGTTCATCTGTCTGGTATCCATATTCCTTCCTTCTATCGTGCGGCTGCCGACACTGCATGCCTGCGGATGAGGCCGGCACATGAAAGGCGCTGATTCCGGCGTTCCCCTGCCGGATCTGCACCGCAAGGCAGCAATTCTTCCTTGAATTCAAGACTACAGTCTGTCAAAAAAAAGCGGTGTCCCGCCTGTGTGCAGGAACAAAATCCTCTCCCCGTGAATTCCCCCGGCCCGCAGGTATTGCAGCATGCCGTAAAAGGCCTTTCCTACATAGGTCGTATCCATGGGAATCCCATCCTGCCGCATCACGCTGCGCAGACACTCCTCCTCGGCCGGAGTAAACTTGCCGTACCCTCCCTGCCGGTAGCTGTCAACAAAAATCAAATCCTCCTCCCGGAAGAGCTCCCGATGCCTGCCAAGATAATCCAGTATGCTTTGCTTTACCACCTCGCGGCCTCTTTGGCCGTCCCGTGCAATGCTGATGCCGACGATCTCATGCTCTGTGCCGCACTGCTCCTTCCCGCAGACAAGACCTGCCTGTGTGGAGCCGGTGCCGCTGGCATGGAAAATCCCGGAAAAGGTGATTCCCATTTCCTTTTCCTGCTGCCGGATCTCGCAAAAGGCGTCCACATAGCTTTGCGTTCCGGCCCTTCCGTGTCCTCCGCCCTGAATGAAATAGGGCTTCCGGCCGTCTCTTCGAAATGCCTCCAGCCTCTCCTCAATGGTGTCGTGAACCCGCTCCACCGGGACCGTCTCCACCACCGCCCCGAACTGCTGCACCAGCATGCGGTTGAAAAGCTGTCTTCCGTCCCTGCCGCGCTCCTCCTCTCCTGCGGAAATAATGTGACAGGGAAGTCCCAGGGCTGCCGCCAGATTGGCGATGATCCGGCAATGATTGGAGGAATTGGAGCCGTAGGTCATGATGACGTCCGGCTTTTCCCTCTGAATCTCCTGATAGAAATAAGCCGCTTTTCTGGCCTTGTTTCCTCCGAAGGAAAAGGGAATCAGATCCTCCCTCTTGATATAAATCTCATTGTCCTGCCCTGCATCATACCGCCCGGAAAGCCGCACGATGGGCGTAGCAGGAAGCGGCCTCTCAAACACATCAATCTTCATGACGTTCTTTTCCCCTCCGCTCGGCATCCAGATCGGGAACGGTCTGCTCTGCTCCGGATTGCACCCCGGTATGCTGCAGCACCTTCCCTACGGTCTGCAGCAGAATGGACAGATCCATGGCAAAGCTGCAGTGCTCCACATAATCCAGATCATAACGAAAGCGAGCCTCCCAGTTCAAAGCGTTGCGGCCGTGAATCTGAGCCAGCCCGGTCAATCCGGGGCGAACATCGTGCCGATGCATTTCCTCCTCCGTATAGTAGGGCAGGTACCGAACCAGCAGCGGTCTTGGTCCCACAAAGGACATATCTCCCCTCAGAATATTGATAAACTCCGGCAGCTCGTCCAGGCTGGTAGCCCGCAGCACTCTTCCGAAACGGGTCAGCCTCCTGTCGTCCGGCAAAAGCTCCCCCGACTCATCCCGTTCATCCGTCATCGAGCGAAATTTCAAAAGTCCGAATATCCTGCCGTTTTTGCCCGGTCGGTCCTGATGAAAGAACACCGGCGTCCCCAGTTTTACCCGGATCAGAATCATCAGAATCAGAAAGACCGGACTCAGAACAATGAGTCCGATCAATGACAGCACGATGTCCAGAATGCGTTTTACTCCGTTTCGATACATGGCAGCTCCGTTGTACGGGATTCCATGAAACGGCATCCCGAAAATCGATTCCAGTCACAATGCAAAAGGTGCGCTGCTCAGAAAAGGCCGCGGATGATCGAGACAATCCGTTCCATGTCCTCCTCTGTGTTCTTGATGTCGGAGGGAAGACACAGGCCTCTGTCGAAGATATCCATGCACACCGAGCCGTGTGCGTTCTCCTCCCCCTCCGGGTCTGCGATGAAGTCGCAGCCGGCATACAGCGGCTGATTGTTCATCGGATTCCAGATGGGACGGGAATCGATATTCTCCTTCTGCAGCGCCGTGAAAAGGTCCATCGGACGCACTGCGCAGTTTCCCTTCAGGGTGATGCAGGAAAGCCAGTGATTGCAGACGGCATCCGCTCCTCCCAGAGGATTCATCTCGATGACATCGATGTCCGCGAGAGCCTCTCTGTAATATTGATAGATTGCCCGCTTCCTTGCAATGTGCTCGGAAAGATGCAGCATCTGGCCGCGGCCGACGCCGGCCAGCAGATTGCTCATCCGATAGTTGAAGCCCAGCTCCTTATGCAGATAATAAGGAGCCGGCTCCCGTGCCTGTGTTGCCAGAAACCGCGCATGCCCTATGGCTTCGCCGTCCTCCGACACCAGCATTCCGCCGCCGGAGGTGGTGATGATCTTGTTCCCGTTGAAGGAAAGCGTGCCGAACCTTCCGTAGGAGCCGCACATCTTCCTCTTCCAGCTGCTGCCCAGAGCCTCGGCCGCATCTTCAATCAGCGGCGTGTCATGCTCCTGACAGATCGCTTCAATCTCGTCCAGCTTTGC
>CAYXAN010000239.1:0-3480 GCA_964461705.1 uncultured Sarcina sp.
CGAAGATCATGACACCAATGGAACCGTCCTGTGCGGCAAAACCGGCTTTGTCAATGAATCCGGGAACTGCTCTGTCAGCTATGAGGTGGGGGACGACGGCAATGATTACATCGCCTGCACGGCCCTCACCTACAATCTGTGGCGCTGTATCTATGATCACGTGGCACTGTACAAGGAATACACGTAGGAAAACGCTGAGGGAATCAGCGATTCCCTCAGCGTTTCCACGGATCGGATTACAATCTATTTGCGGACGGTGGGGGCAACGGCGATTCCGTTGTATCCGTTCAGTCCCATGAAGCCGTAGAACTGTGCCTTGCCGGCCAGAAGCTGCGTATAGTCTGTCTTGGCAGGGAAGACGATGACGTAGGAGGCGTTCTTATAGTTGAACGTAATGGCTACGGTGACATCGTTTCGCTGAGCCATTTTCTGCAGCACATACTTGGAGATGGTGTAGTAATCCTCCGCGTCGTAGGTCACGATGCCGTTCACGACTGCCTTATCAACGGCGCTGTAGAGCTTGGTGATGTAGGTGGTGGCAGCAGAGATCGGCACCTCCATCTCCACCTTGCCGCAGCTCTTGCACTGGTAGCGTGTCAGTCCGTCGGTCTTCATGGTAGGCTCCTTTACGGTTACCCATTCCATGTTGCAGACGTGCTTGGGCTGTTCCTTCTTTGCTGTCTGCGTCTTTGCGGCAGTCTGCTGTGCCGGAACGTCCGGTGTGTTGGCTGTAAAAACATAATGCGTGCCGTTGACGCTTCGGCAGACCCAGTAATCCTTGGTGGCGATACGGACGCCGCCTCCGGTATATTGAGACTGCACCTGGTGGCGTCCGCCGCCGGCATCGAGGTCGAACGAAAAGCCGTTGGCGCCGTCAGAGGCCTGGAAGGTAATGGTGATCACCTGATTGGAATCGTTGCAGATGACGCCGGACGGATCATAGCGGTCTCCGGTGTGGATCGCCGGCTGTGCGGCTGTGGCTGCAGGGGCATCCTTCGCCGGCTCTGTCGGAGCGGTGGGGGCAGTGTCATCTGTCGTGTCATCCGGGTTCCCTGCGGGAGTCTCGTCCTTCTGAGTAGGCGATTCGTTCTGCTGAGAAGATCCCTCATTCTGCTGAGAGGGTGTCTCGCTTTCCTGAGAAGGTGTATCACCCTGCTGAGAAGGCATTTCATTGGGAGCGGCTTCCGGCTCCTGCGTCATTTCCTGACATTCCTGCACCACCTCGCTGGCGTGTGCCAAAAGTGTGGAATTCGGAATCGCAAAGGTCATCAAGGCGGAAGCAGCCAGGACACCGCAGATGGCAGCAAACGGATAGCAGTTGTTTTTTCTTGCAATGGTCTTTTTCATGAGTTTCTCCTCCCTTAAATCCCGGCCGGCTTTCGAAGCGGCCCTGCGCCACAGCAGGAATTTCCGGAAAACCGGAACCGGTGTATGCTTGTAATGTGTATCGCTGTTATCTATGCATACGCAGTAAGGGAGGAGAGTGTTACAGACCTCTGTTTAAAATCCTTCGATTTCAATTGCGGGCCGGCTGTCCGCCTGCGAAGGCATGATCGAAATCGGCGAAGCAGCTGTGCTGCTTATAAAAGAAAGGAGCATCACCTATGGATAAGATTGCCAGCTTTACCGTCAACCACCTGGCTCTGGAGCCGGGCATTTATGTCTCCCGAAAGGATCATTTCGGCGATGTCACCATTACGACCTTTGATATCCGGATGACGGCACCCAACCGCGAGCCGGTCATGAACACAGCGGAGCTTCACACCATCGAGCATCTGGGAGCGACATTTCTTCGCAATAAGGAGGGCTGGAAGGACCGGGTGGTATATTTTGGCCCGATGGGCTGCAGAACGGGATGCTATGTCCTGCTGGAGGGAGATCTGAACTCGAAGGAGATTGTCCCGCTGGTCACGGAAATGTATGAGTTCATCCGCGATTTTGAGGGGGAGGTTCCCGGCGCGGCTGCCCGGGACTGCGGCAATTATCTGGATCAGAATCTTTCCATGGCAAAATGGCTTGCGAACCGCTATCTGGAGCATACACTGTACGGGATCACAAAGGAGCATCTGGAGTATCCGGACTGAAGCGGAGGGTGATATCTGCAGATGCGTAAAAAGTGCGGCTGCTGCCGCATAAATTGTACGGTTGTTATCGATGACTAATCACGAGGGAGATACTATAATTTAAATGGTCTGATTCGCATCGTCCGATGGCTTTGCCGGAGTGTCCGGAAACAGCCCGGATTTGTCTGCAGGAGCTCGATTCGGCAGGATGCGGCAGGTGTTCAGAAAGATCCAGAAATGTGAAATGTTATGTATATTGAAGGAGGCTGACTATGAACAATATTCCGGTAATCAAGTTGGGTATCGTCGCAGTGTCGCGCGACTGCTTCCCGGCTTCCCTTGCGGAGAACCGCAGGAAGGCACTGGTAAAGGCGTACGCGGACAAGTACGATGCGGCAGATATCTATGAGTGTCCCATCACGATCATCGAGAGTGAAATCGATATGGTGAACGCACTGGAGGACATTAAGAAGAACGGCTGCAACGCTCTTTGTGTGTATCTTGGAAACTTCGGACCGGAAATCTCCGAGACCCTGCTGGCCAAGCACTTCGACGGACCCAAGATGCTCTGCGCAGCGGCAGAGGAAACACAGAACGATCTGATCGACGGCCGCGGAGATGCCTACTGCGGCGTTCTGAACGCTTCCTATAACCTGGCTCTTCGCAACACGAAGTGCTATATTCCGGATTATCCGGTGGGCAATGCGCAGGAGTGCGCGGACATGATTCACGAGTTCCTTCCGGTGGCAAGGGTGGCCTACGGCCTTGCCAACCTGAAGATCATCACCTTCGGTCCCCGTCCCTCCAATTTCCTTGCCTGCAACGCCCCGATCAAGCAGCTGTACAATCTGGGTGTTGAGATCGAGGAGGAGTCCGAGCTGGATCTGTATGAGGCTTATCTCAAGCATGAGGGAGATGATAGAATTGCGGCAACCGCAGCCGACATGGCACAGGAGATGGGCTATGAGGCGGGCAAGGAGCCGGAGATGCTCTCCAAGCTGGCACAGTACGAGCTGACACTTCTTGACTGGGCCGAGGAGCACAAGGGCTACCGCAAGTATGTGGCGATGACAACGAAATGCTGGCCTGCCTTCCAGGATATGTTCAAGTTCGTTCCCTGCTATGTAAACAGCCGCATGATGCGCAAGGGCATTCCGGTGTCGTGTGAGGTGGATATCTACGGAACACTGTCCGAGTACATCGGCCTTTGCATTTCCGGTGAGGAGGTTACTCTGCTGGATATCAACAATACCGTTCCTCACGATATGTATGATGAGTCCATCAAGGGCAAGTACGATTACAAGTTCACGGATACCTTCATGGGCTTCCACTGCGGCAACACCTGCTCGACCAAGCTGGTGAATCCGCACCTTGCCTTCCAGAGAATCATGGCAAGGACACACCCGCAGGATTGGTG
>CAYXAN010000240.1:0-3476 GCA_964461705.1 uncultured Sarcina sp.
GCTGTATTAAGCGGAATAGTGTTGCTCTAGGACCGGACAGGTGTTGCAAAACACCTCGGAATATTCAGGCCGCTGTGAATCCCTTGATCCTCCACTGTCATATTCCAGGTATCAAGCACCTTCACCCGAAATCTTGTTGTCTCGTCAAAATGGAATTCACGGAACGATGGACGCATGAAGCTGAAATAAATCAGATAATAATCCTTGACCTTCATCTGCTTTTGCTTTTGTGAATCCGGAACCGCCGTCACGGTATCCCATTCTCCATCCGGGCACAGACATAATCCGTTTCCGGGAGTTTCCATCATGATTCTGTGCAGAAAGCCAAACCGTTTCCAGCTTTCTCCATGGAGCTTCCCGCCGTGAGACCACCACAAAACGTCATCATTCTCAAGATAAGTTTCACCATGTCCCGGATATCCGCCGCGGCATACCGCTTCCCAGAAGCGTCTGGTCATTTCCTGTCCGCTGATATTGCCCCAACCGTACTGAATGTTGCCCTCGTACGCAATTTCATCCATAACAACCGGCTTGCGATAGCGTTCTTTGAGTTCAGATACACATTCCGCTGTTTTATACAAATCAACACGTTGGACACTGCAATGTGTAATCCATGGTCTGGAATAATCGTACATGGCTGTGCATTGATGAATCGAGCGCAGATGGCGGTACGGATCCTTCTCACACAAAATCCGTGCATACCGTTCCCAGTCCTTCAGTTCCTTCTGCGGCATAAGATCATACTCGTTGGCCAAAGACCACCAGACATTCCGATAGGCAGCGAACCGGGCAACCACATAATGCCAATACAGGTCGTCCTGCTCACTTGTCATGCAGGAAAATCCCCAACGGTCATAGGGATGCATCACGATAAGATCCGCCTCTATGCCCAACTTCCGCAATGCCAGAATACATTTTTCAATGTGACGGAAGTACTCAGGATGAAAGCGGGTAAAATCCCAATGATTGCCTTCCGGATTTCCGTTGTACTGCGCAAAATTATCCTTCGTCAATACACTGGAATCCATAGGAGTGCCTTCATACGGATAGGAACGGGGCTCTCCTAGATTATAGTCATAGTGCTTTGGAAGAATGCAGAACCGCAGCTTGTTAAACGCGCTTTCCTTTAATGAACTTAACGTCTGCTCAATCATTTCATCCGACTGCAGTTCCCAAACGTAACAGGTCGTCCCGATTGAATAATAAGGTGTTCCGTCTTCGTATGCAAAATGACAGGTGTCGGCAGCGCGAACAGGTCCATGGTTGTCTGCCGCCGGTGCTGATACCAGAAAATCTCCTCCCCGATCTTCGCATGACGCATCGTCATTTTCATCCCCGTCAAAATTTCCGTACAGGGTAAACGCATACCTTCCCTCAAAGGACGGCATAAAGCGTACTTTATAAATTCCGTCCCCGTCATAAAAGCCATCGACCGACACCTTTTCGTTCACGCCCTCAAATATTCCCTGAATTCGGCGCTCAACAAACGGATTTCCGCTCCGGACTCCCGGAACGCTTACCTCGAACACGTCCCACTTTTCTACTGTTTCAGGATATTTCATTTTTCTCATACGATTCCCTTGCAGGCTGACATTTCTTAGTCAGCCGTATCAATGAATTCCGCTTCATTTGTCTTTCAGGATTCCCCGCCGGATATCTTCTTGACGCTGTTTCCCTTGTGAAGCTCTGTCCTTACATATATTTCAAGATTGAATTTTGGCTTGTTTTCCATCCGTTCGATCAGTCTTTTTGCGGACAGCTCTGCCTTGGCCCGGTGTAATATTTTGATCGTTGCCAGATCAAAATCACAATAAGAGGGATCCGGAAGCTCGTCAAAGGCAACAATGGAAATATCCTCCGGAACACGGAGATTCAATTCACGAAATGCCAGAATACATCCCAAGGTCACCCGATAATTTTCCGCCAGAACAACAGAGGGAATCTCCCGTCCCCTCTGAAAGAAGGCCTTCGCATTCCTGCTGATTTCACCAACCGTCATTCCGAAATTGATGATGTCAACATCAGACAGGCCCATGTGCTCACAGCACTTTTGAAAGGCCTCTCTCCTCTTTTCAAAATTAAAAGTTATTTCATCACTTGAAATATAAACAATGTGTCTGTGTCCTCTTTCGACAAGATAGGACATAATTTCATCTACACCGGCTCTGTTGTTGTACAGGACATTGTCGGCGTTCTTACACGGGTGCAGGTGGTCATCAATGACCATTGGAATTCCGCAGTTTTCAAACGCTGCAAAGTCCTCATCTTTCATGCGATATGCCCAAAGATAGACTCCGTCAAGATTCTTCTTTTGCAGGCGTTTGACCAGCTCCGCAAAGCTTCCGCTGGTCCGCTCAAAATAGATGACCTCCAGACTGTACCCTGCCTCCGAAAAAACCTTAAAAATCTCATTGTAAAAGGTTTGAAAAAAAGGATTCCCCTCGTCAGAATATGCATCCTCCATAACCAGAACAAGCGCGATGCTCTTTGAAACCGCCTCATCAGACAGCCGGATCTCTCCCGACTTTACCCGTTCAATATAATCGAGGATGTCCTTTTGCGTCCGCTTGTTCACGCCGGGACGATCATTAATTGCCAATGATACTGTTGCAGCCGATATTCCAAGCGCCTCTGCAATGTCTTTTGATTTAATCTTCATTTCAAACCTGCACCATTTCCTTAAAACAGCAACGTATGAATAGAATGTGCCTCCAGCTTTAAAGAGGCCAGCTGACCATCGCACCGAAGGCAGATATCCCTGTCCTCATCCTCGCGATTCATCACGACAACCACGATCTGTCCGTCCGGATTTTTAAAGGCACTGACATCCATCGTGTCCGAAAATGCGGAAAATGCAATTCTTTTCGCCCCTCTCTGCACATATTTGCTGAAGTGACCAATATAATAATACGAGCTCTCCAAAATGTATTTTCCCCGGACTGTATCATATATAATCGGTGCGTCGCAATAATTTTCCGCATAAGTGGGACCGCCTTGTTCATCCAGAACCAGATTCCAATCAATGCAGGCCGATGTCCAATGATTAAGATCTCCGAAGATTTCGTGCGCTATCTTTTCACCGGAGCACCATTCCCCTGTTTTGCGATATACGCCCCCGTTGCACCCTTCCGTATAGATCATCGTCAGCTCGGGATACATTTGATGCACGATATCCAATGCCTCAAAATGATCGCCCGCATACCAGTGGAATGCCACCCCCCAAACATGAGATGCCGCTTCCGCATCTTCCATGATCGTACGTACCCGCTCCACCATTTTGTCTTTATTGTGATCCCATATCATGATCTTGATATCCGACAAGCCGGCGGCTTCTAATGCAGGATACAGATATTTTTTCAGGAAATCCCGCTCCTCCTGTGCGCTGTAGATGCAGCTGTCCCAGGACACATAGGCCAAGGGCTCGTTTTGAATGGAAATGGTTGTAACAGGCATTCCTCTTTTTCGTGCCTCCTGAA
>CAYXAN010000241.1:0-3454 GCA_964461705.1 uncultured Sarcina sp.
CGTGCACAGGCCCTCCTTTTCCAGCTTTTCCAGATCACGCCGGATGGTTTCCTCCGAAACCTGAAACTGCTCCGAAAGCTGGGAGACGATGACCTTCTTCTCCTCCTGAAGCTTTTCCAGAATCCGATTTTTCCTCTCTGCTGCCAGCATAGCCGTTCCTTTCCTTTTCGGCGGGTTGTGCGGATTGGCCGGGAAAACAATCTCGCAGCCAGGATTCCGCACAGGAACGTCTGCATCGGCGTTCCCTTATAAAATCATCTGCCTGATTTTGGCATCCGGGTTGGCGATGACCGAGGAATCCAGGAACATGCCGCTTTCCTTCACGGCCTCCCTGGCCGCCCCGATGGCCGCCTCACAGGCCGCCACCTCTCCTGTCAGAATCAGATAGGATTTGCCGCACATCCCCTTTGCAATGCGCAGCTCCAAAAGCTGTACGATGGCTGTCTTGGCCGCAATGTCCGCCGCCACAATGATCGAGGACGCGTCGTAGGTCTCCATGATCCCAAGGGCACGCACTTCTTCCGGCTGTGCGGTTCCGTAGATTGCAGGAAAGATGGATTCATCCGGATTTCCCAGGACAAACTGTCCGATCAAATTCTCCGGATGGCTCTTCCCGGCAGTCTCGACGGCCGCCCTCACGGCACTCAGCTCACCGGCAATCAGCGCGATGTACTTGCCGGGACAGACAACCTGCGCCTCCAAGAGCTCCACATCTGCTGTCTTCACCATCTGATCCGCCGCGGTGATCCCGCAGGACACCGTTTTGAATTCAATCATACCAATTGCCTTCTGCATTTTCTATCATTCCCCTCCGGACATTACAACACATTTTCTGCGGTCAGCGCAATAGATCTGTCCGTCACCTCGGCAACGCGTCCGGCTATACTGGCATGAATGGAAACCGACAACCCTTCCGCCGCCTCCGCAATCACCTGCTGTGCCTGCACCCTGTCACCGACCTGCACAAGGGCCCTTGCCGGTACACCGATGTGCTGCGACAGATTGATTTTTACCTGCCCTGCTTTCTGCAGGGAGTCGTCCAGCGGCGCAGCCTTATCATATTCCACAAGTCCAAGTCTTGCCGTGAGCCTCTCCTTTGGCACCCGCCGGTATTCTCTGGCCGGATCTACCGGGGCGGTCTGCACCTTAGGAGGCTTCATACCGCTTTTTCGAAGGCCGCTCTTATACTGTGCCATGATGCTTCGCGGAGACAGGCCCTGCGGACAGCTGTACATCTCGCACAGGCCGCAGGAGCTGCAGAACAGCGTGTTGACAAAGGGCTCCACGTTCTGTACGTCACGGTTTGCCGCCGCCCGCATAAAGGCATGAGGCTCAATCGGATGTCCCAGCGCATGCCTTGGACACAGATCCGTGCAGGTGCGGCACTGACAGCAGCAGGAGGCCGCCCGGGCAACGGCATGCCTGATGTTCGGCTTTTTCCGATAGATCAGCGGATGATCTTCGGGCAGAACAATGACGGCATTGGTCGTCTTGGTAACCGGTCCCAGCTCACTGCCAAAGCTCCCCATCATGGGTCCGCCCAGAAGGTACACCGGGTTCTTGACCGTTACTCCTCCTGCAAGGGCAACCACCTCTCTGATCTGCATTCCGATCGGGACGCGAACCGTCACCGGGTGCTCCACCTCGCCCACGACGCTGACATACTTGTCAATCACCGGGCGATGCTCCCACACAGCGCGATAAATATTGTACATCGTCTCCACATTGAAAACAGCCACGCCGCATTCTATAGGCAGACCACCGGGCCGCACCACCCGTCCGGTCGCTTCATAAATAAGGACCACCTCATCTCCCATAGGATACGCTCCGGGGAGCCGGTGAATCGTCATCTCCGGATACTCGCCCATCCACTCCTCCAACGCGCAGAGTGTGGCCTTGTATTCCCCCTTGATGCCGATCACCGCTCTGGCGCCAAGTGTCTTTGCCACCAGGTGAAGGGCCTTCAGAATCTCCTGTGCATGCTCCTCCAGAACCTGCCTGTGGAGCTTCAAAAGCGGCTCGCACTCGGCGCAGTTCAGCAGAATAAGATCTGCCGCAGCGTTCAGCTTTCCATAGGTCGGAAAGCCCGCTCCGCCGGCTCCGACGATGCCGTTTTGTCTCAAGATTTCGCTTAATTCTGCAATTTCCATGGGTTACATCAGCCTTCCGATGTCATCAACAATTCCCACAATGGCCGCATCAATCGGGGCATCCGGCAGACCGCAGCCGATGCGGGCGGCGCTCCCCAGTGCAACCAGCACATATTCCCCGATGCCGGCTCCGATGTTGTCTATGGCAACCAGCTGTCCCTGCTGTCCCTTCATGGAATCCAGCGGCTCCACCACCATGAATTTGTTTCCGATCAAATTGTCCTGCTTACGGGTTGAAACAATACTGCCCGTTACCTTTCCCACAATCATTTCGATTCCTCTTTCCGGCGTTTGGTCCTGTGACTGCCGGCAAAGCACGTCTGTCTACCGCTTAACCAGCACCACCTTATCTCCCTGCCGGATTTTGCTGGCATTGGCCTCATCCGTGTCGATGTGCATCTCCAGTGTAAAGCTCTCATCCACACGAATCTTAACCTTATCAAAGGTTGTCCCGCGTTCATTATCCACCGTCACACTGACATACTCGCCGTCGGCAACGCCCGCTGCGGCCGCATCGGCCGGCGACATATGGATGTGCCTTGCCGCCACAATGCAGCCCTCCTTGCAGTAGACCGCACCCTTTGGCCCCACAATGGCAATGGGAGCTGAACCCTTGAGGTCCCCTGATTCCCTGACAGGGACGCTGATTCCCAGCTTTCTGGCATCCGTGCTGCTGATCTCCACCTGCGACGCCTTCCTTACCGGGCCCAGGATGCGAACATTCTCAATGGCCCTCAGCTTCAGTCCTACAATGGTGCAGCACTCCTCACAGGCAAACTGCCCTCCCATGAGCTCCTTCTTCTTCGTCAGCTGATGGCCCTCACCGAACAGAATTTCCACATCCTTCCGGGATAAATGAATGTGACGGTTGCTGACACCGACCGGGATTTCAAATCCGTCTCCCGTTCTCTTTTCGCGTTCCATGCACGAGAGCACCATCCTTGTGATCGCTTCTACTTCATTCTTGTCCAAAACAATTCCCCTATGTTCATAAAACATATCTATTCAGCACCCCCTCCGGCATCGGAAGCGCTTTTCCTGATGTTTTACTTGATCTTCGGGAGAATTCCTTCCACATCCGTGTGGGGTCTGGGAATGACATGGGAGGCCACCAGCTCGCCCAGTCTTCCTGCGTTCGCAGCGCCTGCCTCTACGGCAGACTTGACGGCGCCCACGTCGCCGCGCACCATCACCGTCACCAGTCCGGAGCCGATCTTCTCTGTTCCGACCAGCGTGACATTGGCTGCCTTGCACATGGTATCGGCCGCCTCAATGGCTGCGGTCAATCCTCTGGTTTCTACCAT
>CAYXAN010000242.1:0-3437 GCA_964461705.1 uncultured Sarcina sp.
TGGATCCACGCAGTTTGCGCAGATTCCCATGAATCTGATGAAGAACGGAAAGGCCGCCTACATCGTCACCGGACAGTGGGCCAAGAAGGCCTGGAAGGAAGCTCAGAAATACGGGGAGGCTGTTAAGGTCGCTTCCTCTGAGGATGAGAATTTTTCCTATATTCCGGACTGTTCGGATCTCCCGATTCCGGAGGATGCGGATTATGTGTACATTTGCGAGAACAATACGATTTACGGAACGGAGTATTTCACTCTGCCCAACACCAAGGGACATGACCTGGTAGCAGATGTATCCTCCAATTTTCTTTCCCGCCCCATCGACGTCAATCAATACGGCATGTTCTTCGGCGGCGTACAGAAGAATGTAGGACCTGCCGGCGTTGTCATCGCCGTGATTCGCGAGGATCTGATCCGGGATGATCTTCCGGCATACGTTCCCACGATGCTGCAGTATAAAACACAGGCGGAGAAGGATTCTCTGTACAACACACCTCCCTGCTACAACATTTATATCTGCGGCCTTGTGTTTAAGTGGCTGATGAAGCAGGGCGGCCTGTCCGGAATCGCACGATACAATGAGGAGAAGGCAAAGATTTTCTATGATTATCTGGACGAGTCGAAGCTCTTTAAGGGCACCGTCCGCAAGCAGGACCGTTCGCTGATGAACGCTCCCTTCGTAACCGGCGATGCGGATCTGGATGCCGAATTCATCAAGGAGGCTGCGGCAAACGGCTTCGTTTCCCTCAAGGGGCACCGCACCGTCGGAGGCATGCGCGCTTCCATGTACAATGCAATGCCGATGGAGGGTGTTCAGAAGCTTGTTGCTTTTATGAAGGAATTTGAGACCAGACATTAATCAGCAAAGGGTGCATCACAATTGCCGGGGAGGAGTGCTATGTTCAAGTATGCAGAGCTGAACAATATATCAGCCGAGGGAACCAGCCGGTTTCATGATCAGTTTGTAAAGACAGATAAGATAGAAGAGGCGCAGGGAATTCTGGTCCGCAGTGCCAAAATGCATGACATGGAGTTTTCCGATAACCTTTTGGCGATCGGAAGAGCCGGTGCCGGTGTCAACAACATCCCGCTCGATCGCTGTGCGGAAAAGGGCATCGTTGTTTTCAACACGCCGGGTGCCAATGCCAACGGGGTAAAGGAGCTGGTGATCGCCGGCATGCTCTTGGCTTCCCGGGATATTGTGGAAGGCGTTGACTGGGCAAGAGCCAACTGGAACAATCCGGATATTGCGGCTCAGGTCGAGAAGGAGAAGAAGCAGTTTGCCGGAACGGAGCTGAGCGGAAAGAAGCTTGGCATCATCGGACTCGGTGCAATCGGTGTCCGCGTGGCGAACGCTGCCGTCTACATGGGAATGGATGTGTACGGCTATGATCCTTATGTGGGGGTAGACAATGCATGGCATCTGTCCCGCAAGGTGTCTCATGTGACGGATATCAATGAGATTTACCGTAACTGTGATTTCATCACCATTCACGTTCCCGCCATGGAATCCACGAAGGGCTACATCTCCAAGGAGGCCATTGACGAGATGAAGCAGGGCGTCATTGTCCTGAATATGGCAAGAGACGTGCTGGTGGACGAAAAGGCCATGATGGCTGCCATTGATGCGGGGAAGGTTCGCCGCTATGTATCAGATTTTCCGAATCCGACCGTGGCAGGGCACAGAGGCTGCATCACGACACCGCACCTGGGTGCCTCCACAGAGGAGTCGGAAACCAACTGTGCCATCATGGCTGTCGATGAGCTTCAGGATTATCTGGAAAACGGCAACATTCGAAATTCCGTGAATTATCCTGCCTGCGATGCCGGTATCTGCGCAAGCACGGGCCGCATCGCCATCCTGCACAGAAATGTCGCCAATATGATCACAGGCTTTACCTCCATCATGGGGGCTGCCGGCATCAACATTGCCGAAATGACCAACAAATCCAAGGGAGACGTGGCATATACGGTTCTGGATCTGGATTCTAAGGTTTCTGACGATGTAATCAGCAGACTGGCTGCTGTGGACGGCGTATTCCGCGTTCGTATGATTCAGTGACAGAGGTAACCCATGGCAGATATCAGACCCTTTCGCGCCTTTCGCCCGGCAGCCGGTTCAGAGTCCAGGATAGCGGCTCTCCCCTATGATGTATATTCCAAGGAAGAGGCACGGGCCTATGTACAGCAGCACCCGGAATCCTTTCTTTCCATTGATCGTGCCGAGTCGACCCTTCCTGCAGAAACGGACACCTATGATGCCGCGGTCTATGAAAGGGCAAGGGAGCTTTTGACACAGAAAATCAACGCAGGGGTTTTTCTGCAGGACAAAACCCCCTGCTATTATCTGTACGAGCAAACCTGGAGGGGAAGAACCCAGACCGGGATTGTGGCATGTGCGTCGATCGATGACTATGACCGCGGCGTCATCAGAAAACACGAGAATACGGTGGAAGCCAAGGAGCAGGACCGCATCCGTCATGTGGACGTCTGCAATGCCCAGACGGGTCCTATTTTCCTCACCTATCGTGAGGATGAGGCGCTGGCTAAGCTGAAGGAGAACGTAAAGCTGTCTTCCCCTGTCTGTGATTTCATCTCGGACGGGGAGGTGCGCAATCGGATTTTCGTGATCGATGACGAGGAGAAGATCGAAACCATTCGGTCTGCTTTTCGGGACATTGCTCGGATTTATATTGCGGATGGTCATCACCGGGCCGCTTCTGCCGTAAAGGTAGGGAAAAAGCGCCGTGCCGAGCACCCGGATTACACAGGAGAGGAGCCGTTTAATTATTTTCTCAGTGTTTTGTTTCCGGAACAGGATCTGAAGATTCTCGATTACAACCGCGTTGTTCTGGATTTGAACGGTCTTAGCCGCGCAGAAATTCTGGAACGGCTGCGTCCCCATTTCAACGTGATGCCGTATCGGAAAAATGTTGCACAGCCTGCGGCAAAGGGTGAGATCGGCATGTACCTGGACCACAGCTGGTTTCTGCTTTCTGTCAAGAACAACGTCAAGAGCGGAGATCCTGTTGCAGGACTGGATGTGTCGATTCTGCAGAAGTATGTGCTGTGCCCTGTTTTCGGGATCGAGGATCCCCGGGTTGACAAAAGGATTGCCTTTGTAGGCGGTATCCGCGGTACAAAAGAGCTGATGGAACGGGCGGACGCGGCAGAAGGGGTTTCCTTCCTGATGTATCCCACCTCCATTCGGGAGCTTCTGGCGGTGGCAGATGCCGGCAGACTGATGCCTCCGAAATCCACCTGGTTTGAGCCGAAGCTCCTGTCAGGACTCTTTCTTCATCAGCTTTAAAATTTTTCTTGCATTAAAAGAGCGGTGTCTGTATAATGAAATGCGTTCGACCGTTTCTGTTGGTCGGATGTATAGGCTGGAATAGCGCAGTTGGTAGCGCAACTGATTCGTAATCAGTAGGTCGAGGGTT
>CAYXAN010000243.1:0-3414 GCA_964461705.1 uncultured Sarcina sp.
GGCAGACATCGTCGCGGCAGGACCTGGACTCGGGGTGACAAGGATCGGAGCGGAAATCCTTTGCGAGGTTCTCGCATGGGGAGCACAGACGACTCCGTTTGGCGGCAGGAGGAGGGGAATTGTGCTGGACGCGGATGCCATTCGGCTTCTGGCACAGCATCGGATGTATGATAAGCTGCGGTCAGCAGGAGAGCAGTCTGAGATCATTCTGACGCCCCATCCCGGAGAGGCGGCGGCGCTCCTTCAGACCACTGTTGCGGATCTGAAGGAGAATGCTGAAAAGCGGTGTACGGCGTTTGCAGAGGAGCATTGCTGCACCATTCTTGCAAAGGATGCAAGAACCAGGGTCATTTCCTGTGAGGACTCCGGCATTTATCTGAATACCACCGGCAATGACGGACTCGCCACTGCCGGCTCCGGCGATGTGCTGACAGGGATCACTGCCGGACTTCTTGCACAGGAAGCCCGGCAGCGGATGCCTTCGAAACCTTCAAAGCCTGCACAGGATTTTGGGCACAAAAGCGGGTTTTCCGCAGCCTGTGCCGCAGCCTGCCTCCACGGCAGGCTGGCAGAGCTTTATGCAGCCCGGGGAAGTCTCCGGTCCATGGTGGCGACCGACCTTCTTCAGATGCTTCCGCTTGCAGAGGACTGAAGCGGTCGCCGCTTTCGCTTTGCAGAGAACGGAATCCATCGCTGCTTTTGCCTGCAAAGAACAGAATCCATTGCTGCCTCCGCCTGTGCCGGCGGCAGGATGGGCTGCGTTTTTCCGCGGCTTGGCGGCGGGGAAAGCGGCAGTTGGCGCAAGGAAGGGTTTCGTGCTATCATACTGGTTTAACGGCGTTGTGTTCATGGTGCACTTTTCACAGGAGGTGATGATTCTCATATGGAGAATATACCGGCACCCGATCTTGTACTGATTCTGGTGATATTGCTGGTTTTGGATGCCATCATATATGGCTTTGGTTCAGCGCTTCGCGCTTCTCATCCCGCGACAGAGGAAGAGGAAAAGGTTCTGCCCTCGGAGGATGGGCGGCTTGCGGCCGCCGAATCCAGAAAGAGACGCCGCAGAAAGCTGGTTCTGGACAAGGTTTTGAAGGATCAGTCCGATTATGTGGATACCGTTCAGCTGATGACAGCACTGATCAGCATGATCGTCGGTGCGGTCTGCGGACTTGCAGCGGCAGGCCTTCTGCAGGAGCGTCTGACAAAGGGACTGGCGGAGGGCGCGGCGGCAGATGCCGTGCGTGTTCTTGCCATGATTCTCGCATGGCTTCTTGTGCTTTTTGTGGTACTGGTGTTCGGTGTACAGATTCCGAAGCGGATGGGGAGCGTTGCCCCGGAAAAGTGGATTGTGCGGGCGGGTTCTGTTTTTCATCTTCTGATGATCCTTTCGCTGCCGCTGACAAGACTGGTGAATCTGACAACCAAAGGAATTCTGTACCTTTTCGGAATACGTGGAACTCCGCTTGCGGGAGATGTGACGGAGGAGGAAATCCGTTCCATGCTTAACGAGGGGCACGAGCAGGGAGTCATCGATCAGTCGGAGGCGGAGATGATCACGAATATCTTCGAGTTTTCCGGCAAGGAAGCATGCGACATCATGACCCATCGCAAGGATATGATTGCCCTGGATGGTGCAAAAACTCTTTCTGAGGCACTTTCCGACATGCTGCAGCTTCACAATTCCCGGTTTCCGGTTTACCGCGACAACATCGATGACATCATCGGAATTTTGCATTTTCGGGATGCCGTGCGCTTTCGCGAGGAGGATCCGAAGGCGGGAGCACAGAAGCTTTCCTCTCTGAGCGGTCTTTTGCGTGAGGCGGAGTTTGTGCCGGAAACCAAGGATATTGATGACCTGTTCCGGCAGATGCAGATGAAAAAAAGTCAGATGGTGATTGTCATCGATGAGTACGGACAGACCTCCGGTCTGATCGCGATGGAGGACATTCTGGAGGAGATTGTCGGCAACATTATGGACGAATATGATGTGGATGAGAACCATATTACACCGACAGGAAACAAGAACGAGTTTATTCTGGACGGACGCACACCTCTTCGTGATCTGACGGAGCGCTTCGGAATCACCTTTGAAGACGACCGGTTTGAGACCGTCAACGGCTTTCTGGTGTCCCAGATGGACAGGGTTCCGGATTCTGCCGAACACTATACCACAGATTACGGAGGGTTTCGGTTTCACGTGCTGTCGGCCGCGGATCATCAGGTACAGAGGGTGTCGTTAACCCGCCTTCCTTCAACAGGCAAATAAACGGCAATATAAAACCACAGACAAAAAGGAGCGAAGCGATGTCAGGACATTCAAAATTTGCAAATATCAAGCATAAAAAGGAAGCCAATGATGCGGCAAAGGGGAAGGTATTCACCATCATAGGGCGTGAAATTGCGGTTGCCGTCAAGGAGGGCGGTCCGGATCCTGCCAATAATTTCAAGCTGGCACAGGTTGTTGCCAAGGCCAAGGCGGCGAATATGCCCAATGATACCATCGAGCGCGGCATCAAAAAGGCGGCCGGAGATGTGGACAATGTCAATTATCAGCAGAACACCTATGAAGGCTACGGCCCGGGCGGAGTGGCCATCATTGTTGAGACCTTGACCGACAATGTGAACCGCACAGCTTCCGATGTCCGTGCCGCCTTCTCGAAGGGAAACGGCTCCATGGGAACCAAGGGGAGCGTATCCTTCATGTTCGATCAGAAGGGACAGATCATTGTAGACAAGGAGGAATATGACGGCTCCGCAGATGATCTGATGATGATTGTACTGGATGCCGGGGCAGAGGACATTCAGGAGGAGGAGGATTCCTTCGTGATTTTGACGGCTCCGGAGGATTTTGATGCTGTTTCGAAGGCCGTTGTAGATGCGGGAATTACAGCTGCGTCGGCGGAGATTACTATGATTCCGCAGAACTATGTGAGCGTTTCCGACGCAGACGCCGTGAAGGGACTGAATATCATTCTGACCAAGCTGGACGACAGCGATGATGTTCAGAACGTGTACCACAACTGGGAGAATCAGGACGACAATGATTAAGGACGGTAAGCTCCATAATCCGTTGCCGGAGCCTGTGCAGGGGTGCAGGAAGGAGATGGATTTTCCGATACAGGATATTTCATCTGTGGACTGGAACCTGGAGAGCCGTGAAGAGGAAAGCGCGGCTTCTGCCCGGACTGCGGCACAGAAAGATGATTTCGATATTGCAATCTCGGAGGGAGATGATTTTGATCTCTGAGGTTCGTTGTTGTATATGACAAGGCAGGATCAGCAAAGAACGTGGCAGGGACAACAGGAAAACACAAAACAGCATCCGGCGCCGCAAGGGGGCGCAGCAGCGCAGCCAGAGGTACGGGGAAGAGCTCATCCCGCAGCCGGACGGGCGGCAGGAAGACCGGCGGG
>CAYXAN010000244.1:0-3395 GCA_964461705.1 uncultured Sarcina sp.
ATCAGCGTTTCCCTAAAACGCGAAAGAATGCGATTTTCTCAATGCGTAAGGGAATCAATCCGCCCGGGATCGAACTTGGAATCCAGAATGTGCTGGGCCGAATACAATCCGTAGTTCCCCGAGAACAGGTACGTGATGGCGATGGCCAGCAGATACAGCGTAGAGCCCTCAAACCCGAACATTTCGCAGCTGATCAGAAGCGAGGCGATGGGGCAGTTGGTAACGCCGCAGAATACACAGGCCATGCCGATGGCGGAATACAGGGACGTCGTGCCGCCGGTGAGCACCGCAAAGGTGTGCCCGAAGGCGGCACCGATGAACAGGGAGGGCACGATCTCGCCGCCCTGAAAGCCGCCGCCTAAGGTGATGGCCGTGAACACCATTTTTAATAGGAAGGCATAGGAGGCAACGGAAAAGGCAGGATCCTTGATGCAGGAGGCAATGATGTCCGAGCCGGTCCCGTTGTAGGTCTGATCTCCGACAAGAAGCGTGAGGAGGATCACTGCGATGCCGCTGACAACGACACGAAGATAAGGGTTTGGAATCCGGCGGGTCATGAACTGCCTGACCTTGTGCATCATCGTGCTGAACAGGGAGCTCACCGGTGCGCACAGGGCGGCAAAAATCAGAATGACGGCGGCGGTTCGAAGATCCGTCGTGACCGCAGAGGAGCGAAGCGTCAAAATGGTCTCGCTGACCCCCATGATGCCGGCGATGTAATGCGCCGTCAGGGCAGATACCATGCAGGGCACCAGAGCGGCATAATACATGATTCCCACGGTGCTGATTTCCATGGACAGGATGGCGGCGGCAAGGGGAGTTCCGAACAGCGCGGAAAAGGCGGCACTCATACCGCACATGATAACCCTCCGGCGCTCCATCGTATGAAAATGAAGCAGACGCCCGATGTAGTCGGCAATGGAGCCTCCCACCTGAAGGGCCGCGCCCTCGCGGCCGACAGAGCCGCCGAAAAGATGGGTCACAACGGTGGATACAATGATTAAGGGAGCCATGCTGATCGGGATGTGCTCCCGCTCCCGGATGGCCGTGATGACACGGTTGGTGTCCCTTGGCCGGTCAGAGGCCGTCTTCTGATACAGAAAAACAATGAAGAGCCCCGCAAAGGGCAGCAGGAAAATCAGCCACCCGTTGGCCTGCCGATAGGCCGTCACCTCTACAATGGCCATGGCAAACAGCGAGGCGACCACACCGACCACAACACCGATCAGACCTCCGAAAAGGATCCACTTGACCCCCACCATAAATGCGAGAACAACGTGATGCAGATACTCCTTATTCATAATGCGTTCCATTCCCCCTTCTTCCGGCCCTGCATACGGCACAGCACCGCCGATGCATCTAGGCCATTGTAGCAACGGCAAAGGAATTTGACCAGAGAGGAACGGCAAAGAGGAACGGCAAAGAGGAACGGCAAAGAGGAACAGCAGCAGTACAGGTCCTTATGCAACAGAGGCTTTGCCGGAGTCGGGATGTGGTATACTGTGAACCGGGCGAAGTGTTGGTACGACATTTCCGATCCAACAGTTGGCTTCGCAGATGCAGCAGCACAACCGGTGCATTGCCGGTACAGTGCCTTTATGCGGTGCCTGCCGGTGCAGCGGTCTGACGCGATGCCGGCGCGGTGCCGATACAGCAGGGCCGGAAGGTGACGAGAATGGCAGGAAGAACGAACAAAGGCTCGCGCTCCGCAAGACGCGGGCGCTACGAACAGACGCGCGGACGTGGAAACGGCAGGTCAGGCTACAGAGATGCTGCCGGCTCCGAAAGATATGAAAGATCCTATGGACGCTCCGGGGCAGGCAGGGAGGACCGGTATGCCTCCCAAAGAGGAGCCCGGTCAGCTGCAGGCTTCGAGGACGATGCGATGCCGCTCAATCACGAGCAGGAGCGCATTCAGCGCTGGCTGAAGCAGGTGCGGTTCAAGACAGCCCTCATCGGCGGCGTCGAGGAATCGGATGTGTGGAAGAAGATCGCAGAGCTCAACACCCTGTATGAGGCAGCGCTGAGCGCAGAGCGCGCAAGATACGATGCCCTTCTGGCGGCGCAGAGAGGCTCTTCGCCCTCTTCTGCCCTTGGGGAATACGGGGAATACCGCTTCGGCGCGGGTCCTGCAGACGGGGAACCGATGGACGAACCTCTGCCGGACAGGAATCTGACAGACGTGGACTTGCCGGATGAAGAGCTGCCGGACAGGAGCCTGACAGACGTGGACCTGCCGGATGAAGAGCTGCCGGACAGAAGTCTGACAGGCAGGGGCTGGATGGACGGTGAGGACGCCGGGGAATCGGACGATTTCGGAGATTTTTGGGACGGTGACAATGATGAGTAGAGGAAGCAGGGGAAGGACAGGCACTGCCGGCCGCGGCGCTGCCGGAAAGACCAATGCGGAAATCATTACCTCCCGCAGAAACCGCGCCCTGGACCGGCAGGGCTGCATCAGTCTGCTGCTGCGCGTGCTGGGGCTTGCCGTGATGTTCTTGGTGCTGTTCTCACAGGTCTTCATGATTACCCAGGCCAGCGGCAACGACATGTTCCCTGCCGTCAAGGACGGAGATCTGGTTATTGTCTTTCGCCTTCAGAAGGAATACAGCAAGGACGATGTGGTCGTGTATACCGCAGACGGCAAGGATCACATCGGCCGCATCGCAGCCAGCGAGACAGATTATGTCATGCTGGACGACAGCGGGTCCCTCCTTGTCAACGGGACGGACCAGTCAGGAGAGATCCTCTATCCCACCTATGCCAAGGACGGTCTGGCCTATCCCTATCAGGTCCCGAGCAATTCCGTGTTCCTTCTGGGCGACTACCGCACCCAGACGACAGACAGCCGGGACTACGGAGCCATCTCCCTCGACGACGTGAAGGGCAAGGTCATCACCATCCTGCGAAGAAGAGGGCTGTAACAACAGAACGCACAAAGAATTCAGAAGATACAGATAAAACATAAAATCGTTGACCAAGCGTTGACTGAATGTTAGTATTTGTGCCATCTGAATAATTACGAAACATAATTTTGTGGTGAGCTGTACGGCCTCAGGGACGGATACAGCGTGTGGAGGAAATGATGAACAAGCACCTCGCTAGGAATTGGCGGGTGCTGAACAGAAAACAAAAGAAGGAGTGCCCCGGGCGATGCCCGGGGCTTTCTTCAAATAAATGGAATCCATACCGCCGGATTTTTCCGTTGGAGATGATTTACCTGATAAGATAATGAACCCGGGTGCTGTAAAACTGCATGAAGTCACATGGCGTTTCGGATTATGTGCTCTTTTGCTACAATAAAGACAGGCGGGTCCTCGATGCGAAGTGGTGGAGAAGGAATACGATGCGAAGCGGAGGAAAATAATAGAGGAAAAAGATAATAAGGGGTAAAA
>CAYXAN010000245.1:0-3383 GCA_964461705.1 uncultured Sarcina sp.
CAAAAGCCGTAGATAAGCACGCCAGAACCACTGCGATGCACAAAACCGTTTCCTGCTTTACAAATTGCTTCCATTTCACTAACATTCCACTATTCCATATCCTGATGTTGGGGGCAAAAGGCTTTGGGCCCCATGATACCCGGATTGCTGTGCGCTATGCGTTCCTGCAATCCTCAATCCTGCCGGAAGCTGAACACCTGTTTTAAAAGAGGCTGTGCTCCGGTTACCGGGTCCTTCTCCATGATGAGGATGTCCTTCATATACTCATCCCACTTCTTCACGATCTCGCTCTGCGCCTGCACCATGCCGGCGTACTCAATTCCCTGCTCGCATTCGTAATATCCGAACAGCTCCTCTCCCTGCATCCAGATGCTGTAGTTGCGGATTCCTGCCTTTTCCAGGACCTCCTTCATTTCCAGCCAGATATTGTCGTGCCGCCTCTTGTACTCCTCCTGACTGCCCGGTACAATCCTGCCTCTCCATGCATATCGTTCCATCGCACCCCTCCTGTTTTTCTGCGCTGCCGCAATCTGCAAAGCCTTTCATTTCAAAAGTTTCTTTATCGTTTTTTCCTTCCTGCCGCATAATTCATCAAAATCAGCAGCGTCGTTGTAATGAGCACACTGTCAATGAATAGCAATACAAATATATTATCGTGCGGTACCTTTTTGCGGCACGAAGAGTCCGGTCATATCGGTACCTTCCAACTTCAGCAGCTTTATCTTCTTGTCAATACCACCGGCGTACCCGGTCAGGCTTCCGTTTGTGCCGACCACGCGATGACAGGGAATGATGATGGAGATTTCATTGTGTCCCACCGCACCGCCGACGGCCTGCGCGGACATCCGGGGAAGTTGTTGCTTTTCAGCAAGCTGCCGTGAGATCTCGCCATAGGTCGTGGTCTTTCCGTAGGGAATCTGTAACAGGATTTTCCATACGGACTTCCGGAATGCGGAGCCGACAGGATGCAGCGGCGGCAGAAAGTCAGGCTCTTTGCCGGTAAAGTAAATGTTCAGCCAGCGTTTCGCCTCCGCAAGAGCCGGTGTATTCTGCTCGACACGTTCCACAGGCAAATCGCGGGCAAAGTATTTCTGCCCGTCGAACCATAAGCCGGTCAGTCCGATTTCGTCCGCTGCCAGCAAGATACTGCCCAGCGGCGAATCATAATGCTGCGTGAACGTCATAGCTCATACCTCAAAGAGCGCATTGGAGTCCTGCAGAGCAAGTCCGCATCCACTGCGCTTGTGCTTCTTCCAAATTGCGATATAACTATATCGCAATTCATTGGGCGATACCATGTAGAATCAGCCAACTGAATCTCAAAAAACAAGCGGCCACTTATCAGCCGTATGCTTTTGACTGTACCGTTAATTTCAGAAAATCAAGACCGTCAGTCATGCTTGCTTCATTCCTTTTTCTCAGCGGCCTACTTCTTGTGCTCAGTTTCTGATAAATTCGCTGTCCTTTGCGGATTCTTCCACCGATACATACCGCTCAACGCGCATATGCAGGTCGTATTTCTCTCTAAGGCGAATGATTTCCTGCATCATCGAAGATTTATGGTGCTCATCGATAGCAAACTGATTTATCCAACCGTCAATCAGAAGCACCGTTTCAGAATCATCCATAGGGAAGAAATATTCGTATCTGATGTTGCCTGCCTCAGCGCGAATTTTATCAACAACGCCGCTTTTCATCATTTCCTCAGCAAATGCCTTTGCATTGCCGTCCTTGCCTGTGTAATAAATGTTAATTGTAATCGCCATGGCTCAGTCCTGCTCTTTCAAAAATGGCAGCTCCGGCAACGGTCGGAAAAGCTTATCTTCAAGGCTGTCCGACAGCTGTCGGCGAAGATTGCTGTAGGTCAGGTTCTTTCCGGCAGCGATGAAATATGGCTTTATCGCCTCGTCATCACACCAGAGTATCTTTCCCAGTGTTTTTCCGTTTGACCAGTACAGGCTTTTTATGGCTAGATACAGAAATGGCGTCATGATGCGCCGAGTAACTTTTCCAATCTGGGCAAACTGCCCACCGTCGAAGAAAACGTGATCAACTGGCTTCTTTCATATCATGGTGACGATCCACGCGCTCAGGGCGGCAATGGCGGCAAACAGCGGAATGCCACGCACGAATGAGCCGATGTGCTTTGACGGGTCTTGGTAAATTTCCTTATCTGGCAGGAAGGAAAAGCGGATGCGTTTTGTATTGCGCCACCATAGCAGATCGATGACCAATAGATCAAACAGTCCCAGCCCCTCATCGAGGATGAGAAAATACCAGAACGCCGGAAGGAAGCCCTCAAAGGCGAGAACTCGCTTAAAGCCCAGTCCCAGCGCGGAAAACACCACGGTGAACAGAACGAGATTGCTCAGCAGAATCGAGGGTATCGACTTCTCCTTCGGAGCGTCGTCGAGCCTTTCGCGCACGATGCTCTGCACCGCGTCGGGGTACGAGCGCAGTCCGGCGAGATTTTTCTTATCCGTTCCCGTGCACAGAAAGCAGATGCCCCAGTACAGCAGCCAGAACGCGGGTATGATAAGCCATTTCATTGTTGTTTTGCCTCCATCCATTCTTTTATCGCAGCTTTCATTCGGCGGTCGATATCCTCCCTGGTCTGGAGGCACTCCTTCGGGTGTTCCCTTGCGGAGAGAAACGCCCTGCCGATGAGAAAATCGGAAAATACGGGGATGATCTGTCTGAGCATGGACTCGGGAAAGGCGTAATGCGTGCCGTACTCATAGACCACAGCATCGCAGGTGCATTCATGCTCCCGAGACTTTAACCGTTCATTCATGCGGCGGATATAGCGTGCGGTCGGCCAGAGACAGTCGTCCTCACAGCCAATGAGCAGCAGATGACCGCGGATATTCTCAACGGGGATCATGACCTCCTCGCAGAGCGGAGTCTTCGCCTCCGTGTCGTTAAACACCTTTCTCGCGGCAAGCATATTGCCGGAGCCCTTTGTCTCTGCCTGCACGTGTGCCAGTAGTCGGGATGCTGATAGGCATAATTCACATAGGGAATGGGCGCGCCGCCCCATGTGAGCATGGATTCACCATCGACCGGCCACTCCTTACAGCCGTCCCGCTTTCCCTGGGCAAAGCCCTGCAAAACATAATCGCAGGGCGCATCGGCTATGGTCAGAGTAATATCCTGAAACCTCGCCGCTGCCCAGCATCAGAATGATCGCCGCATCGGAGCCATCACTGCACATATAATCTTTTGATATATCCATGTATGTGACCTCCTCCGTCTGTGAATCTGTCGTCCTCAATATCTCACGTTCTTCAGATATCTGCTTTTTGGTTAGATTGTGCTAACTTCAAGTTTTTCAAAAAGCCGCATCTCTGCGGCCTTTTATCAGCCTGGTCAAATGTAAAAGT
>CAYXAN010000246.1:0-3382 GCA_964461705.1 uncultured Sarcina sp.
ATGGTTCCGGTCAGAACCCAGGAGCCCCGGCGGCTGTAGCGCACCTCTTCCGGTGCAATGCCGCGCTCCTGCTCCAGGAACTGCTCGAGCTTCATCTGACAGAAGCCGCCCTGACAGCCGCCCATCATGGCCCTTGTGCGGTATTTGATGCCGGTCATGGTGGAAACACCCAGCGGATTGTGGATGGCCTGCAGAATTTCGGCCTTGGTGACCTCCTCACAGCTGCAGATCATTTCGCCGTAATCCGGATTTTCGGCAATTAAGGCCGCCTGCTCCTTAGGCGTGCAGGCCGCGAAGCGGACAATTCCCTTGTGACAGGGATTGAAATCCGGATTTTCGGCAAAGTCTTCACGCTCCTTCATCATATGGATGACGTACCGGGCGAGAGGAACGGAGCCGGTCAGCCCCGGGGATTCGATGCCGACCAGATTGACGGCATTGGGCGCGATGTCGTCGCGGATCTCCACCTTCCAGTCCTGAATGGCGCCGTTTTCGTCCACCCACTTCGGCTGAATTCCGGCAAAGGTACGGATCTGATCCTTTTTGCTGATGTGAGGCCACAGCCGGGCACCCTCGACGGCCAGGCTGTCGATGTTGGCCTGCGGGACCTGATAATCATCGGCGATACCCGTGTTTTCGGCGTCCGGTCCGATGGTGACATTCCCATCGACGGTAGGGGTGACATGAATGCCCATGTAGGTGTTGCTGGGCACAGGGTAGACCGGCATCGGAAGGAGCTTTCCCATCCGCTTATGCAGGATGATGTAATTGCTGCGCGAGAAGATGACGCGATAACCGGTGAGACCCAGCATATCGGAGATTTCCTTCGCACCAAGCCCGGCGGCGTTCACCCCCCATCGGGTACAGATTGTGCCGTGCGCAGTCTGCAGCTGATAGATCCCGTCCTTACGCGTAATGGCGGTGACAGCATGGTCAAAATAATAGTCTGCGCCGTTTTCATGGGCATTTTCCGCCAAGGCTACGGTATACAGGAAAGGATCCATGATGCCGCTGTCCTTGGACCACATGGCGAATTTGCCGACCACGGCGGGCACCAGCTCGTGAAGTCTGGCTTCATCAACCATTTCCAGACCGGTGCTTCCGTTGACGGCACCCTGCTTCATGGTGCGCTCCAGCTGCTCCCTATCCTCCGGCGTGTTGCCGACCAGCACCTTTCCGCAGCGCTTGAACGGGAAATCCAGCTCCTTGGCGAGCTGATCCATCATATGATTTCCCTCGACACAGCACTTCGCCTTAAGGCTCCCTGTGGGATTGGCAAATCCTCCGTGAACAACGGCAGAATTGCGGCCGCTGGTCTCGTTGCAGACATCCAGATTCTTTTCGAGTACGGCAATCCTGAGCCTGTAACGTGACAGCTCTCTGGCAATGGCACTGCCCACCACACCCGCACCAATGATGACCACATCATATGGTTTCTTCATGGTATCCTCCTCGTACACTTCGTCCCTGACTCCTTGCAAAACCATGTTATATACTTCGCTGCTACAAATATATAACAGACGGAAGAGCGTGTCAAAGGGAAAATGTCGCAATTTTTACGCAGATGGGATCTCAGTGCAATTCTGTTCTAGCCTGAATGAACGGTCAGGGTTGTTTCAATATAAAAAGTTCTGGCTCTCCATATGAAGAACCAGAACTTTTCTAAGAAAACGGGGATAAAGTGCTTCCTACGCCGGATTTGCGATGTGAAACAGCAATTCCCATTGCAAATCCGTGCGACCGTTAAGGAAACTCTGATTTAACCAACAGTCCCTTGTGTAAAGTCGAACCATGCGCTTCGGTGCAGCTAATGTGATACCGCTGTACGGGCAGAGTTATTTCATGATAGGCGTTTCATCGCCGCAGTAAACCCGGCTTCATCCAGATTTGCCAATTGTGCCGCCTTCGCAATGGGTAGGGTACCGTCCTTGACCAGAGCTGACAATGTCCTGATTGTCCCCTCCATTTCACCTTGTGTCAGGCCTTCCCGGAGACCTTCCTGTCTGCCCCTCTCATGGCCTTCCCGGAGACCTTCCTGCCTGCCTTTCTCGTGACCCTCCTGAAGGCCTTCTGCTTTTGCCCTGTTTCGTTCATGCCGCAGCTTGTCCTGTAAGTCCATATACTGCCTCCTAAGTTCTGCGTCCTGCTTGGCTTTTTCGACCTCCCGGCTCACTTCCCGACAGAAATCATCGGCCGGTGCCAATCCGTTGACCAGCTCCAGAAAGTTTCTTAATTCCTTTGGAATATCGTCTTCAGTGCCCTTGCTGTTCAGGAAGATCTTTGTCGTCATGATCTTCATGAACCTGCCCCGGCGTTTTGTACCTTGAAGTAATCGGGATAGGCTTCCCGGATGGCGGACAGGTTTTCCGTGTAGCGGGTCATGTGCTGGCCCGCAATGCGTCGTGCCGCTGTGACATCTTTTTTTTCAATGGCGGTCACCAGACTGACGTGGTCCTCGTGGATGGCCGTGGTGGGACGGCAGCGAAGGCTGAGGATCGTGGTCCGGTCAAAGTGCGGTGCCATATTCTCCACCAGCTCATACCAGTAGGGACAGCCGCATTTGAGATAGAGCATGCGGTGAAATTCCTTGTCCAGCGAAAAGATTTTGTCCTCCGGCCCGCGGGCGAGGTACATCTGCCAGAGCGTGACGTTTTCCCAAAGGGCATTGATGTCCTCCGGTGTCAGTTTTTCGCAGGCTATGCCGGCGATCTCCGCCTCCAGGACAGAACGGAGGTGCCGAACCTCCTCTACAAGGGAGGCATCAATCAGGGAGACATAGGTCCCTATCTTGGGGCGGATCTCGATCAGACGCCGCTGCGCCAGCTCCAGCTCCGCCTCCCGGAACGGGGTGCGGCTGACACCAAGCTGCTCACACAGCCCGGCTTCGTTGAGCTTTTCACCGGGAAGCAGCTCGATATTGACGATATGGTCGATGAGAGCACGCAGCACGTACTCCTTTGCCGATTCGTGCGGCAAACGTTCCGGGATGGTCATGAATCCCTCCTGCAGGTCCGGTAAGAAGATTCGGTCAAAAGGTTTGATCAAAAGGTTTGATCAAAAGGCACGGTAGAAAAAAGCTGCATTGTCCTAAAAGGTCAGGAGAAAATCTTCCTCCCAGATGCGGCATTTCGGCTCCTCGTCCTCCGGAATCCCGGTAAAAAGCTCCGGGTAGCGATGCGCCAGAAAGCCCTCCTCGTCCGATTTTTCCACAACGTGTATCCGGATGAGCTGTCGGAGCTCCTCGTTGTTTTTCTCCCGAATGAGACGCATAATTTCCTGATGCTGCTGCAGGGAGCGTTCCGACACGCCCTGCATGGTAAGGGACAGCAGCCGCATCCGATAGTAGTGGCTGGACATATTCAGAATATTGCGCAGAGAAGAG
>CAYXAN010000247.1:0-3352 GCA_964461705.1 uncultured Sarcina sp.
TGACATATCTGCCGAAGATTCCTTGTATGCCGTATCCGCCGGCCTTGTCCATCGGCTCCTCCGAATCTGCATACTCCCGGATTTCTTTCTGCGTCATGGGAGCCACCTCCACCATTGAGGTCTCCACAAAGGTCACCCGCTTTTTGCTGCCAAGGACCGTCACGCCGGTGTGAACCTGATGCGTTCTCCCCTGAAGAGCGGCAATCATCTGATATGCCTCCTCATGACTTCGCGGCTTTCCCAAAATCCGATTGTCTACCTCCACCACCGTGTCGGCGCCGATGACAACGGTATCGCCGGTATCGTCCGTTTCGTCATTTCGGATTTTCCCGGCAATATCCTCTGCCTTTTGGACAGAGAGGCGGCGTACCACCTCCGCGGGATCTTCTGCATCCGTCGTCTCCGGGAGTGTACTGGGGCAAACCGCTGCCGTCAGGCCGATCTGCTCCAGCAGTTGAATCCGCCTCGGTGAGGCGGAGGCCAAAATAATATGCATCCTTTCCCTTCCTTCCGTCAAAGATCCATTAAAGATCCATTGCATCCATCAGGCGCTGCAATTCAACAGCCAGCCCATCATGCTCGTTATCCAGCTTAGTGATCACGTCGGCGGCCTCCTTCATCTGCGGGTTGGCAGGCAGTCCGTTGCACATTCCGATCCCGATTCCTGCAGCCTGAAGCATCGGATTATCATTCTGCGCGTCTCCTGCCGCGATGGTATTGGCCGGTTCCACCCCCAGGTGTCTGCACAGCCATTCAAGAGAATAGGCCTTTGTCGCGCAGGCCGGATCAATTTCCAGATACCAGGGATTGGACATCACGGTATGCAGCACATCCCTGAACCGCCCGTTCAGTTCTGCGGCAAGGGACTCCAGTGCATGATCCTCCTGATTTTCCAGATGTATTGCCAGACACTTGCACGGCTCCTCCGACAGATCCCCGGCAGGATCCTCCGACAGTCTTACCGGCATCTTTACGCGGTCGGTGTAATACTTCGTTTCCCTGGTATCTGCAAACCCGACAATCTGATCTCCGTCATAGGTGTGACAGTAAATTCCCCGTGCCCGGCAAAGCTCCATGACCTCGCGAACGATGTCCGCAGGCAGAGTTTTGCGGAAAAATGTCGTATCCTCCTCGCAGGAATACAGCTCTGCACCGTTGTAGGCGGATAAAAACTGCCGGGGGTAGCAAAGGTTCAGACGCCTTGCCAATGCCTTTACATCACTCATGGCTCTTCCGGAGGATAACACAAAAATATTTCCCCCGGAAACAAACCGCTCAATTGCCTCCTTTGTGGCAGGTGTCACCTCCTTCTTTTCATTGGCAAGCGTTCCGTCAAAATCACAGAACAGAATTCTGGTGTCCTCTGTAATCCCATACCGGGCATGCTTCATCCGGACAAGACACGACTCCGGAACCGCCAGGTTGCCGTATCCGCTGCCCATTTCCAATCCAGGCTTATTGCTGCCGTGGAAATCCGATCCGCCGGAAAGCAGCAGGTCATATTCCTTTGCCAGAGCCTGAATCTTTGCCGTCATTTCCGGCGTATGGGTACAATAATATGCCTCGATGCCCATAAGCCCCGCCTCCTTCAGCTCCCGGATCAGTGCAGTCAGGCCCTCCTCTCCCAGTTTGTACTGAAAGGGGTGCGCCAGAATCGGAATGCCGTGAAACCGCCGCAGAAACTGCACTGCCTTTGCCGGTGTAATCTTTTCTCTCGGGATAAAGAAAGGGGCCTCATCCCCGATATATCGGTCAAACGCCTCATTGATCTGAGAAACAACCCCCTTTTTCAGAAGAAATCTTGCCATATTGGCTCTGGTAATGACGGAGCCGGGATTGTCTGCCTGCAGCTCCTCATACGCAATCGGGATTCCCGCCGCACACATTTTTTCACACATGCTGCGATTACGCACCTGTCTTGCATCGGCAAAGTCCTGCAGTGCCCTTTTAAAATCCCTGTTCTGATATTGAAGGAAGAGCCCTACAATGTGGATATCCTTTTCCTTGTACTTCGTGGACAGTTCAATCCCGGGAATGATCTCTGTTGCACTCCCCTCCGCTGCCGCAGCCGCCTCCTCCATGCCGTCGATGGTATCATGATCGGTCAGCGCAATGGCCGCCAATCCCTTTTCCCTTGCGGTCTGTACCAGCTGCGCCGGCGTGCAGGTGCCGTCCGAGAAGGCAGAATGTGTATGCAGATCAACCCGTCCGGCTTTTCTCATTGTTTCTTCCGTCTGTCCCATCATTTCCCCGTCCTTATTTTGCTGTTGTTATATTTCATAACATTTATCTGAATCCTTGAACCGTTCAACTTCCTGTGCTACGCTCTGTGTCAGACGATTCAGCGGGTGCCGTCCCTATCCGGCGTTTCGCTGTTATCGGTGATAACAAATCCAAAAAGGAATGCTTCTATGAAACTGTTTTCTGCAAAGACTCTGTCATCATTGGTTACAACCCGCCGCAAGGCCCTCGGTCTGACACAGCAGCAGCTGGCAGACCGCACCGGCATACACCGTGCCATGCTCAGTCACATTGAGACAGAGGAATATACGCCCTCCATCGCACAGCTGGAGGCTCTCGGTCAGGCTCTTGGCTTTGAACCGGGCGATGTCTTTATCTCGTCAGCCCCTTCGGCAGCCGCCGCAGAGGACACTTCTGCCTCCCGCATCACGGAGCCTTCGCTGGCCGCTGCAAGAGATTATATCACGACTCGCCGTGGGGACGGGAACCCCATCCGCATCGCCGTAGCCGGAACCGGCTATGTCGGCCTGTCTCTTGCCGCCCTGCTTTCCCAGCACAATCCTGTCACAGCCGTAGACATTGTTGCGGACAAGGTAGATAAAATCAATCGCCGCATATCTCCCATTCAGGATGATTTCATCGAGAAGTATCTGGCCGAAAAGGATCTGCAGCTGACTGCCACCACCGACGGCGCTGCCGCCTATCGGGACGCGGACTATGTCATCATCTCCACGCCGACCAACTATGATTCGAAAAAGAATTATTTTGACACCTCCGCCGTTGAGGATGTCATCCGTCTCGTGCTGTCGGTAAATCCGAAGGCCTTTATGGTCATTAAGTCCACCGTTCCGGTCGGCTATACCGTGTCGGTCAGGGAACGGTTTCACACGGCGAACATTTTGTTTTCCCCGGAATTTCTGCGGGAATCCAAGGCATTGTATGACAATCTGTTTCCCTCCCGCATTATCGTAGGGCGAAGTCCGAAGGACCGCATGCAGGAGCAGGCTGCCGACGTTTTCGCCGTGCTTCTTCAGGAGGGAGCCATCAAGAAGGAAATTGATACTCTGTTCATGGGGCTTACGGAGGCAGAGGCTGTAAAGCTGTTTGCCAA
>CAYXAN010000248.1:0-3341 GCA_964461705.1 uncultured Sarcina sp.
GACTGGTGTTGCTCAGTCCCCCGGACAGGCGCTTCCAGCGCACAGGAATAATCACGGCCGGTTTAAGATTGATTTGCCGGGACGGGAATACATGGCAATTCAATTAAGAAAAATTAAAAACGATGAAGAAACGGATGTTTAAAACCTGAAAAAATCCCTGCCCCGTTGATCAGACGGGGCAGGGATTTTCAGTTGACTTCATCTCGCTCAAAAGCTCACCAGCCGCGGTGCAAATGCGCTTTTATGAGGCGGGAAGGGGCATTCCCCGAAGGTACGGGGCACACCCCGGAGCGTCACATCTTGTTGACAGCGGCTGCCAGTCTGGAAACCTTGCGGGAAGCCGTATTGTCGTGAAGCACGCCCTTGCTCTTAGCCTTTTCAATGGTGCTGGTTGCAGCGGTCAGAGCCTGTGCAGCAGCTTCCTTGTCACCGGCCTCTACAGCGGTGCGAACCTTCTTCACAGCGGTCTTGACACCGGTCTTTACGGCCTTGTTGGCTTCCGCCTTCTTGGCACTGGTAAGAATTCTCTTCTTGGCAGATTTGATGTTTGCCATTTGTTGATACCTCCATATAACGAACACGTGTTGTAAGTTTGGATCCCGGCACATGCAGAAAGCCGGACACGGACAGTTCCTGCACGCACACGTCACATATTTTACAGGCGCGGACACATGTCTGTCAATGCCTTTTGCCCTCGCTTTTGTTCTCGTTTGCCCTCCCTTTTGTTCTCGCAAGGCCAGGCTTCTGGACATTCTGCTGCCACTCTGTCACCTTGCTGGCGTCTGAGAAGCAGCAGCCTGTTTAACTTCTCAGGAAGCCTTGTTAAGGCTCCCGGGTTTTCGCCTGTCCGAGATCCTTGCGGCGGAACAGATAGTAGTCGAAGGCCTGAGGCTGCAGGTTCTGGTGAAAGCTGTCAATCAGCTCATATTGCCGGAAAATTTCTTTTGGATAGGTATCTCTTGCAACCACGTAATCGGTTCGGCCCTCTGTGATATAGGACAGCTGCTGCGCGGAGACCTCGTCGCCGGGCAGGGTCTGGGTCTGAAACCAATAGCAGGTCGGATAGATGTCTGCCGTGGTGTACAAGCCGCAGTCAAGGCAGCCGATATTGAGCAGCGTTGTGTTGTCGGAATCCACAAGACCCTGGGCACGGTCCTCATTGATGTCCTCGGTGAATTTTGTCAGGAAGACGGCATCCTTTGACGTTCCGAGGAAGGAGATGTTCCAGCTGCATCGGAATATGACGAGGTAGGACAATGCCATGGCGGCAAGGAAGGCAGCAATCCCCGAAAGGCGGAATTTGACGCCTTGTTTCTGGTGTTTATTCTGCTTTTTGCACGTCATATCGCATGAGCCATGAGCCTTTGGGGAGAGATCCGAAGCTCCCGGCATACCATTGCCCCTGCGGCCGAGAGGGCAGCGTTTGGCGATCTGTGCAATGCGCTCCGGAAGGCTCCCGACAAAGCCCATCCCGACCACGGCAAAAGCAGAAAGCGGCAGTGCGTAATAGGGGAGATGAGCGCCTCCGATGTAAATGAACAGAAAGGTGCATCCGAACAGCAGCGGCAGGGAAAGGCGCTCCGTCAGCGAGCTGCCTCTTCGAACCGATGTCCACAGGATACCGAGGAGGATGAAGGCAAAATACTGCACGTTATCCAGAATCAGCCAATAAAGGATTTTGGCCAGATCATAGATGCGCTGCCCGATGCCTGCGCCGTGAGAATTGGCACCGAAATCGGAATACAGGAATACATTCGTATAGATATACACGCGATACCAGTCGTCCAGCCCGCCTGTAAAGGCAAAATATATCATCCACGGGATCATCGGGATTGCTGTGCCGAGGAAAAAGCAGCCGGCCAGCCGAAGGAACTCCTTCCCGGTTCTGCAGGATGCCGCGACCAGAAGAGCAAAGGCCAGAAAAAAGCCCATCAGGGTAAATTTCACGCAGAAGACAAAGCCGCAGCACATGCCTGCCAGAAGGATCTCGAAAGGTGCAAAGCAAGCGGCGGCAGGGGGGCACTCATCGCGGCGATGGCGGCCCGTCCCCCGCAGCAGAAGATACAGCGGCAGCAGCAGAAAGGGCAGACACAATTCCTCGGCACAGCCGCCCCAGTAAAAGCTCTTGGAAGCACACATACAGGCAAACAGAATGGGGGAGAGCACAACCGCCGCGGCAGGACGACAATACAGCTCCATCAGCTTCTGCAGAAGATACAGATCTGCGGCCCCCCACAGAACCTCCATAAGGAACACGCCCAGAAATGTGGTGCGTGACACGAGGGAGCACAGTCCGTACAGAAAATAGAGATAAGGTCCCTTTTGATCAAACAGATCCCGATAGATCAGAGCTCCGTGAAACATGGATTTTCCCATGGACAGGTAGCTGTTGGAATCATCCCAGTTGTTGTAGGGATAAAGGGGGGAGGATCTTGTCAGGAGGAGCATCAGGAGAAACGAAATTCCAAGGCACAGGAGCAGCTGCGCTGCAGCACAGCGGACCGGCTTTGACGGATTCCGACGGATTGAGGTTGATGGATTCATGCTTGCCACGGTAGGGTTCCTTTGCTATAATTCGCCTGTATGTAAACGAAAATGTGAATGTTTGTGTACAGAATTAAATTATAGAAATAAGGTCAGGAAGTCAAGATGAGCGTAATTCGTTGGATTTTAACTATTGTTCTGATTGTTGTCAGCATCGCATTGGCAGTCATTGTTCTGATGCAGGAGGGGAAGTCCCAGGGACTGGGAACCATTGCAGGAGCTGCCGATACCTACTGGGGAAAGAATAAGGGACGTTCTGCAGAAGGACATCTGGTTCGCGCCACCGTTGTTTTGTGCGTGATTTTCTTTGCTTTGGCGGTTCTTCTGAACATGAATCTGTTCTGAATACGAATCATTGCAGACGACGTCCTTTGCGGACGATGTCGTGTCAATCGGGTGATCGCACCGGTTGGCGTTTGGTGCAAGATGCGGCGGACGGAAGGCGCTCCTGATGATACAGGATGCGCCTTATTTTTGTTATTGATCTTAAGGAAGCGGAAGGATATATGGCAAAAAAGAAGAAAAATGAGATCTACCTGCAGGGGACATACATCGCCAATGCGAGGGGCTTTGGCTTTGTCTCCTCAGCGCAGCTGGAGCAGGATCTGTTCATACCGGAAGGGCACACCGGGACGGCGCTGGACGGTGATATCGTTGAGGTCCGGCTGATGCCGACCTTTGGCGAGCACGGCGCTTTTGGCGGGAAGGACGGACATCGGCAGGAGGCAGAGGTTTCCTCAGTGCTTGTCCGCAATACAACGACCATCGTGGGCACCTTTTACGGAAGCTATGCCGGC
>CAYXAN010000249.1:0-3336 GCA_964461705.1 uncultured Sarcina sp.
CATACGCCGCAGGCAACCGAAGGGTACGGGCTGACGTTGTCCCGCATTCTCCTCAAGGGAACCTCCGTGCGGACCAGAGAGGACTTTCACAATACGGAGTGCGGCGCCTTCATCGACATCTTTCCCATTGAAAACACCTTTGACAGCCCGTTCCTGCGCAGGCTTCACGGGCTTTCCTGCATGACGGCCGGCTTTCTGCAGTCCTGTGCGAAATTCCGGCGGGACGAGAAGGAGCTGCTGGAGCTGGCGGACAGCATCGAGGATGCGGCTCAAAGGCGCCGCTGCAGGAGGATCTTCCGGCTAAAGAGCCTGATCGGGCGCATGACGGCCTTTCGCAGTCCGGACGGCTGGACGAGACATTGCGACAGGGTGTACCGAAGCTGCAAAAGCGAAGACTCCGCTTATGTGACCATCCCCTCCGGGCGAGGGCATTTTTTTCGGGAAATGTATCGGAGAGAGGAGCTGCTGCCCCCTGCCCCGATGGCATATGAGGACACCTGTTATCCTGTGGCGGCGGATTATCAGAAATATCTGACGCGGCTGTACGGAGATTACCTGAGGATTCCGAAAAAAGAGGAGCGCGAAAGTCATATCTTTTTTGAGCCGTTTCAGCTGTAGTGCGGCATCGGAAGGCGTGATGCCTGCTGCGGCAGCCGATATTTTCGCTGATCGTATGAAGCGAAGAGACAAAGAAGCTGCAGGGATAAAGAAACCGAAAGGATGGAGGAACCGGCAGAACAATGAATCGAAAGAGCATGAACGTAGCCCTTATCTTTGCGGGCGGAACCGGAAAGCGAATGCATACCTCCGGCGTACCGAAGCAGTTTCTGGAGCTGAACGGCAAGCCGATCATCATTCATACCATCGAGAAATTCGAGAACAATGACGATGTAGACGGCATCGTGATCTCCTGCCTGCAGGAGTACATCCAGAAGATGTGGAGGCTCTGCAACAAGTTCCATATCACAAAGGTGCAGGCCATTGTGCCCGGGGGAGAGACGGGACAGGAATCGATCTATCACGGCCTGTGCAAGATCTATGAGCTGTTTGCCGGGAATTCCGTTGTTCTGGTGCATGACGGCGTGCGTCCTCTGGTGGATCCCATGACCATCACCAAGGCCATCCGGTGTGTCCGAGAAAACGGCTCCGCCGTTACAGTGACGCCGGCAACGGAGACCATCATCACAGAATCAAAGGACGGTGAGGTGGGCAACATTCTGGATCGCTCCGTCTGTCAGGTGGCAAAGGCCCCGCAGTGTTTTTATGTGCAGGATCTTCTTGAGGCCCACGAAAAGGCACGAAAGGAAGGACGGAATGACTTTATTGATTCTGCCAGTCTGATGCGGCATTACGGACATAAGCTGTATGCTGTGGAGGGCAAGACCGAGAACATCAAGATTACCACTCCGGTCGACTATTTTATTTTCAAGGCAATCGAGAACGCCAAGGAAAGCTCCAACGCCTTTGGCCTGTAGAAAAAGGTAGGAACATGAGTGTAATCGGACACGTCATCAGAAAAAAAAGCAAACGCCTCGGACCCGTCATGGTGGAGGGCAAGTTCTTTAAAAGAATCGGCAATTGCTTCCGGCAGCTTTTTACCTGGGTGGACCGCAAGATCGGCTATGCTGCAAGAAGGGTGCTGTGGGGACAGACGAAGACGGTTCCCAATCAGGTCATGTTTTTTCCGTTTGCCCATGCGGTTTCCTGTAATCTGAAATACATCAGCGACGAGCTGATTCGCCGGAATGCCCCCGTGGAGCTGTATTGGAGCGTCTCCAATCCGGACACGGTACGGATGGATGCGGCGGAGATTGTATCCAAGGAACATGCTGTCACGGAGCGGGTGCGAAGGCTGGCCAAGGGACGGAAGCTTGATAATCCGACAGAGGAGGAAAAACAGGCGGCGGAAGCCATTGTCAGGACAGAGAGCTTTATTCGGCAGCATGTTCATTTCGTCAAAACCAATACCTACGAATATTTTCAGGCGGCGGCATCCTCAAGAGTGCTGTTCACCAATTCCCTTCTGGGAGATAAGTTCTATCCCTTTCCGGTGAGAAAGGATCAGATTGTGGCACAGACCTGGCATGGGTCGCTGGGCATCAAGCGGTTTGATCCGGCGCATTACAACACCAATGTTTCCTGGCCGGTGGCGGCAAAACGGACAGGACGTCTGACGACATATATTATTTCCAATTCCACCTTTGAGGACCACGTATTCCGGGAGACCTTCTGGGAAAAGACGCCGATTCTCAAGCTGGGGCATGCAAGGAACGATATCTTCTTTCCGTCCTCTGAGGGGCTGCGGGAGTATCTGCGGGAGGAATTCTGCAGGGACAACGGACTGGATCCGGCAACGCGCTTTGCGCTGTATGCACCGACCTTCCGGGATGACCACAATTTTGCCGTGTATGATCTGGATGCGGATCAGACGATTCAGGCATTAACGACACGCTTTGGCGGCAGCTGGAAGCTGCTGGTCCGGTATCATGACAACGATAAGAAGAACGGAGCGAAGAAGAGCACCGTTCGCTCAGGGGACGTCATCGATGTGACGACCTATCCGGACATGCAGTCTCTGCTGGCCTTCACCGATTGCGGCATCACGGATTATTCCTCCTGGATTTATGATTATATTCTGCTGCGGAAGCCGGGCTTTCTGTTTGCCATGGACAGAGACAAATACGATACGGAGAGGGGGTTCTATTTCCGTCTCGAGGACACACCCTTCCCGGTTTCGACCGATTCGGATGAGCTGGAGGAGTCGATTCTGCACTTTGACGAGGATCGGTTCCTTGCAAGGGTGACCGAATTCCTTTCCGACAAGGGCTGTATGGATGACGGCAATGCGTCCGCGCGGATTGCCGACCAGGTGATGAGTTGGGTAAAGGCTTGAAAGAACGTAATCACACAATTGAATTGTTTCGGTTCCTATTTGCGGGAATCGTGGTTCTTCATCATTCCAGATATCTTTTCGGAGATGAAAATTGCTGGTTTCTCGGCGGCTCGCTGGCCGTCGAGTTTTTCTTGTTTGTATCCGGCTATCTTATGATGGAGGGAGTGGAAAAAGCAAATGCCGGGGAAAGAATGGCGGCGCAAAACGGCGGCGCGGTGCCTGCCCTCGGAAGGGAAACCCTGCAGTTTCTGTTCCGCAGGATGCGAGGCTTCCTTCCGGAGTATCTCATTGCCTGGAGCATCGGCTTTGTCTTCATTGCCGCGGTGCGGCACTGGAGTGCAGGGCAGCTCTGGGATGCCTTTCGGGACGATTTCTGGGAGCTCACATTGGTGAAGATGAGCGGACTGTTCACTCACGGCATTGATGGTGTCATGTGGTACCTG
>CAYXAN010000250.1:0-3307 GCA_964461705.1 uncultured Sarcina sp.
GGCGGTGTTGTATCCGCTGCTGCGCAGATATCAGGATGTGATGCTTCATCTGGTGTGCCCGTTGGCGGCGCTGTTCCTCTACGGATGGCTTTGCCGGGAGGAGGGACATCCGCGGGATCCGGTGGTATGGACCGGCTTATTCTATAAGGGTCTGATCCGCACGGCAGCAGGTCTGTGCGCCGGCGTTGTCGTTCACGGTGCGGTTCGGGTATGCCAAAGGAAAGCCCCAAGGGGACTGACGCTTCCCGGAAACCTGCTTGCCGTTCTGGTACAGCTGGCCTGCCTGTTCCTGACGATTCGTTATATGCTGCTGGAAAAACCGTCCAGGGAGGATTACTTCTTCATGTTTTTGCTGCTGCTGCTGGTATGGGTCACCTTCACCGGCTGGGGGATCGAGCGGCTCCTGCCGCCGGCCGGATGCCGCGCTGCAGACGCTCTTGGACACTTCAGTCTTCCTTTGTATCTGGGGCATCTGTATTTTGCACAGCACCTGAATGAGATCGCTGCGCTGGAGGGAGCCTCCGCGGCAATGAAAATGGGGCTTTATGTTGCACTTGCGCTGGCAAACGGGCTGGTGATTATGGGTCTTGCCGCCTGGTGGAGGCACAGCCGGAAGCGCTTTGCGGAAAAATTGCAGGAGTGGCTGATCGGCGGCTGATCGGCAAAGAGTGACGGATTGGCGGATTAACAAAGAGTTGTGGTTACAAATGCATGGAAGATTTGATATGATAGGGCAAGACTTTTGAATGAAGAAGAAATGAACGATGAACAATATGTTAACAAAAGCCAAAAAATATCAGTTCATGTTCGAAGAGCTGGTGAAGCGCGACTTCAAACAGAAATATAAGAGAAGTATTCTGGGAATGGCCTGGTCTGTGCTGTCTCCCTTGCTGACGCTTCTTGTGATGGATCTGATTTTTTCCAACTTCTTCAGCAAGGAGATTGATCACTATACCATCTATCTGTTCACCGGAACCGTTGTGCTGTCCTATTACAAGGAGTCCACGAAGAACGGCATGCAGTCCCTGATGAGCAATGCCAAGATCTTCACGAAGATCAATGTGCCCAAGTATCTGTTTCTGTTGTCCAAGAACGTGTCGGCACTGGTGAACTTCGGTCTGACGCTGCTGGTCTATTTTGCGTTTTGTATCTTTGAGGGGATCACGTTTCGGCCGGCCATGCTGCTGCTTGTCTTTCCGATTCTGTGCCTTCTGGTGATGGATATCGGAATCGGAGCCATTTTGTCCGCCCTGTTTGTGTTCTTTCGGGATATCCAGTATCTGTATGAGGTATTCCTGACGCTCATCACCTACATGTCTGCGGTCTTCTATTCCGTAGACAGGCTTCCGCATTCTCTGCAGCAGGTGCTGTATCTGAATCCGGTTTATGTCTATATCAAATACATGCGCCTTATTGTTATCGACGGAATCGTTCCGTCCCTGGCATATCATGGGCTGTGCGCGTTTTATGCGGTGTTCTATCTTGGCATCGGAATGCTGATCTATAAAAAGTACAATCATCTGTTCCTTTATTATTTGTAGTTGCGCCTGCGTGATGGGCCTGCGAGGATTTATACATAAACCATGGGCAATATTGCGATTCATTGTGACAATGTCAGCATCCGTTACATTACGGGTGACTTCAAATCCATCGGCTTAAAGGAATTCGTGATCCGCAAGCTGACCGGCAACTACAGCGTCAAGGAGTTCTGGGCGGACCGGGGGGTGAGCTTTGAGCTGGAGCAGGGAGAAATGCTGGGAATCATCGGCTCCAACGGCGCCGGTAAATCCACCCTGCTGAAGGCGGTTACTGGCATTATGCTGCCGACAGAGGGCAGCATTCATGTGGAGGGAAATGTTGCCGCTCTTCTGGAGCTGGGCAGCGGCTTTGACAATGACATGACCGTTCGGGAGAACACCTACCTAAGAGGGGCACTTCTCGGATACACGCGCAAATTTCTGGATGAGAAATATGATGAAATCATTCGGTTTGCCGAGCTGGAGGAATTTCAGGATCACGCCTTCAAACAGCTTTCCTCGGGAATGAAATCCCGACTCGCCTTCTCCATTGCCTGCCTGGTGCATCCGGACATTTTGATTCTGGATGAGGTTTTGTCGGTGGGAGACGGCGCCTTTCGCAAGAAATCCGGGGATAAGATGCAGGAGATCATTCAAGGCGGTGTCACAGCCATCCTGGTGTCCCACGTGATGCCGCAGGTGCGGGAGCTGTGTACAAGAATCCTCTGGCTGGATCACGGACAGCAGGTCTGCTACTCTGCCGACGTACAGGAGACCTGCGACGCCTATGAGTGGTTCCTGTCGCAGAAAAAGAAGACGCCGCCTGCGGATGAAAAGGAGCTGCATGAGATGGCGGCGAAATGGAGAAAGAAAAATCCTTGAAAATGAGGTCGGATCAGAGTATCATGACCCATGTAATTGTGACTTTTATACTCCAGGAGGATTGCTACATGATCACAGCCAGTGACTTCAGAAACGGCGTTACCATTGAGAAGGATAACAACGTTTACGAAATTATCGAATTCCAGCACGTTAAGCCCGGCAAGGGAGCAGCCTTCGTCAGAACAAAGCTGAAGGACATCATCAACGGTGGTGTCACTGAGACAACGTTCCGTCCTACAGAGAAATTTCCTCAGGTTCGTATCGACCGCAGAGATTATCAGTATCTGTATCAGGATGGCGATATGTGGACTTTTATGGACACAGAGTCCTACGAGCAGATCAGCCTTGGTGCAGACGTATGCGGCAGCAATATGAAGTTCGTCAAGGAGAACGACATGGTAAAGGTTGACTCCTACAACGGAAATGTGTTTGCCATTGAGCCCCCTATGTTTGTTGAGCTGGAAATCACCGAGACGGAGCCCGGATTTAAGGGCAACACCGCGACCGGCGCGACAAAGCCTGCTACCGTAGAGACAGGTGCACAGGTTGCCGTGCCGCTGTTCTGCAACATTGGCGATAAGATTAAGATCGACACAAGATCCGGCGAATATCTTTCCAGAGCGTAAGACTGGCAGGACAGGGTCTGTGAAGATAACGGATTCCCATGTGCGCTGTTCATTGACGGGTCGGATGACCTGATGAGCGGGACAGGGGAGGAAGGGTGTATCGCAGATTAGGGCGATGCACAGGGAGATCATGGAATTCAGAAGACAGTGAAAACCGAGAGGCTTTCGCTGTCTTTTTTTGTATTCGGTTCAGCGCCTGCCGGTTTCCATCATGAATCGACTGCCTGCAGACGAATCCATGATGGAAACCGGCAGGCGGCCAAGGGGCAAAGCCCCTCTGGC
>CAYXAN010000251.1:0-3276 GCA_964461705.1 uncultured Sarcina sp.
GCCCAGATCATCCTTCATCAGATTTTTCAGCGGCTCGATGCTGTCCCTGTTGGAAACGCCCAGAACCTTTCCCTTGTGAGACAGCACCAGCATGTTGCTGCTCATAATGTCGCTCATAACGGCACAAATATCGTTGAACACCACCTTCCCGGTATTGTTGTTGTGCAGGAGTCGTTCAATCTTTCTGGTTTTGTCCAACAGCTGTACGTTATTCACGTTTTTGCTCATTCTACTGTTCCTCCATGCTCTTCTTGTCCGTTACAAGGCCGCACTCTTCGTTCCAGCATACCAGGCGACTCCCCTTTTCCATCAGCAGACCGCCGCAGCGGGGACATTTCCCGGGATAGGGTCGGTTCCATGTCATGAAATCGCATTCCGGATTTCCAAGACACCCATAATATCTGCGTCCCTTTTTGGTCATTTTGATCACGATATCCTTGCCGCATTTCGGACAATTCACTCCGATTTTTTCAAAATACGGCTTGGTGTTGCGGCATTCCGGGAATCCGGGGCAGGCAAGGAATTTTCCGTGGGGACCGTACTTGATGACCATGCGCCGTCCGCACTTCTCACATACCTCATCCGACTCCTCATCGTGAATCTCCACCTTTTCGAGCTCTTCATTGGCTTTCTTCACAGCCTCATCCAGATCCGGGTAAAAGTTCTCGATGATCGTCTTCCATTTGACCTTTCCCTCTGCAACGCCGTCCAGAAGGGATTCCAGATTGGCGGTAAAGGTCGGATCCACAATCGCCGGGAAGGAAGCCTTCATGATACTGTTCACCGCTTCTCCGAGCTCTGTCATATAGAGGTTCTTATTCTCTTTCGTGACGTAGCGTCTCGCCAGTATCGTCGTAATGGTGGGGGCATACGTGGAGGGACGGCCGATCCCCTGCTCCTCCAGTGCGCGTACCAAAGAGGCCTCGGTATAATGGGCAACCGGCTGCGTAAAATGCTGCTGACCGTCCAGCTCCTGAAGGGACAGCTCCGAATTTTCATCCAGTCCCTTCATCAGCGTGCCCTCTGTCTTTTCGTCATCCGACGGTCGGTACACCTTCAGGAAGCCTTCAAAGGCAACTCTTGAAAACGGCATGGAAAAGATATGGACATCATTCCCGGCCCTTGCCGCCACGGTCACCCGCGTCTGCTCCATTCGCGCAGCTGCCATGCGGCAGGCTGCAAACCGATTCCATATCAGCTGATACAGCCGGAGCTGATCTCTTGAGAGCGAATCCTTGATGCTGGCTGGTGTACGCCGGATGTCTGTGGGGCGAATGGCCTCATGGGCATCCTGTATCTTTCCTGCCGTTTTCTTCGGATCCCCGTCAGCAAGAAATGCCTCCCCGTACTCCTCACGGATATAGTCCGCAGCTGCAGTCATTGCCTCATCGGAGATGCGGGTCGAATCTGTACGCAGATAGGTGATGATACCTACGGAACCGCTGCCCTTGATTTCAATGCCCTCATAGAGCTGCTGCGCAACACGCATCGTCTTCTGCGTCGAGAAATTAAGAACCTTGGAGGCCTCCTGCTGCAGTGTGGAAGTGGTAAAGGGAAGCGGTGCCTTTCTTTCCCTTGTGGTGGTTTTGATTTCCTCAATTCTGTAGGATGCGCCGTCCAATGCCCGTTTGAGCTCATCCACCTGACCTTGATTTGTCAGCACCGCCTTTTTCCCCGCCCCCTTCGCGCCGTAATAGTGCGCTACAAGAGGCTTCTTTTCGCCCTTTACTCCCAGAACGGCATCCAGGGTCCAATACTCCTCCGGAATAAAGGAATTGATCTCATCCTCGCGGTCTCCGATCATTCGAAGCGCCACAGACTGCACACGCCCTGCCGAAAGCCCGCGCTTGACCTTTGCCCACAAAAGGGGAGAAATGCGATATCCCACAATCCGGTCCAGCACACGCCTTGCCTGCTGCGCATCCACCAGGTTCATATCAATCTCCCGCGTGTTCTTGAAGGACTCTGTCACGGCGCTCTTTGTGATCTCATTGAAGGTGATGCGGGCGACCTTCTTGTCCTCCAGTCGGAGGGCTGTCATAAGATGCCAGGAAATGGCCTCTCCCTCCCGATCAGGGTCCGTTGCAAGGTAGACCATATCCGCCTTCTTCACCCGTTTGCGAAGATCCGCCAGCAAATCTCCTTTCCCTCGGATGGTAATGTACTTGGGTTCGAAGTCATGCTCCACATCGATGCCCATCTGACTTTTGGGAAGATCCCTGACATGCCCCTGACTGGCAGCCACATCATATTTCTTTCCCAGAAACTTCTTAATTGTTTTCACCTTTGCCGGTGATTCCACAATAACCAGACTTTGTGACATTCTGTATGAACTCTCCTAAATTCTCACATTTCAAAGATACGCGTTTCCGAATATAGCGCAATTCTGATTTCTTGACAAGCACGGAATGTGCTCTGTCTTACTGCGCATGCTGCGTTATCTTCTCCATCAGCTCCGGAAGGTCCTTGATCTGCGTCAGCTCCGGCACCTGCTGACGTACCTTCCCGAAGCCGTACGCCGCATGGATGAACTTCCCTCCGGCCGCCGCCGCGGCGTCATAATCCGCCTGAATGTCTCCCACATAGTAGTAATTGTCCCCAAGCCGGTTGCGAAGTGCCAGCTCGCGGATGTTGTCAGCCTTTCCCCTTCCGTTGTTGCCGAAGCACTCAATGTCCAGAAAATACCGACGAAACCCGTAATAATCCAAAAAGGTTTCAATATATCCCTTCTGACAATTGCTGACGATATAAAGACGGTATCCGTCACTGTTCAGTCTCTGCAAGGTCTTCTCCAGCTCCGGATACAGCTCTCCCCCGTGCTGTCCAAGGTAAATATTCTCATACCGGCAGCAGGCCTGCATGATTTCCTGCTTCGCCTCTTCCTTTAACCCCGGGAAAAAGATGTCTGCGATGGCGGTCATTGTCATACCCATCACTCCCTGAATATCCTCCCTGGTTATGATGCGGCCCGCCTCCTCCGGCAAAAGGTCCCTGCGGCGTCCTATCTCCTCTGTCCAGGAGGCCGCCACATTGGCGGAGGAATCCCACAGTGTCCCGTCCATATCGAAAATAAGTGCCGGCTTCATCGCATCCTTCATTGTTTTTGTCCCCAACAGTCTGTAATTTACAAGACACAGCCCCTGTGCAGGAGCGGTATCACCGGCCGCCTGTCGATCTCTGGCCTCCAGAATGTGCACCAGCTCCTCCGGCTTTGTCATGCCCCGGCCGACGCGAACCAAGGTTCCCGCAATGATCCGAACCATGTTATACAAAAAG
>CAYXAN010000252.1:0-3267 GCA_964461705.1 uncultured Sarcina sp.
GTGTTCCGCGTGTGCACATCACCTCGATTTCCACCTTGGCTCCCATCGGAAGCGCCGCCACCTGCACGCAGGAGCGGGTGGGATAGGGCTCTTTAAAATACTCCCCGTACACCTTGTTCATCGGAGCAAAGTCTGCAATGTCGGACAGGAACACCGTTGTTTTGACCACATTGCCGTAATCCAGTCCCGCCTCCTTCAAGAGTGCGGCGATGTTCTTCAGGACCTGATGCGTCTGTCCCTCAATGGTGTCGGCCTCGATCTTGCCGCTTGCGGGATTGATGGGAATCTGCCCCGAGAACAGAACCAGGCCGTTCACGCATAATGCCGGTGAATAGGGGCCGATGGCCTTGGGTGCGTTGTCTGATGCAATCACTGTCTGAAAACTCATAATCCTGTCCTTTCTGCAAAAAGCTGTCATACAAACCAGGGATCCTCTTCGACAATCTCGATTTCCAGATAGTCAAAGGGAAGCTCCTCTACAAAGTTATCCTTATTGAAGCGGCATTTGGCGCGCCGCTGAAATTCCTTCACATTCGGATCCAGCCAAAGAGGCTCCGGCAGATCAAATTCGCGGCACACCCTGGTCAGAGCATGCATCACCTTGTGAGTTCTGGTATCCTCCCCGGGATCCTCGACCGTCATCTCACGGAGCAGGTGTCCGCCCTGCCACTCCTTCGCCCATAATCGAAACATATCTGATCCGCACCTTATCCTTCATAGCCGTTGGGATTGCTGCTCTGCCATCTCCAGGAATCCTCGCACATCCTTCGAATGTCAAACTGTGCCTCCCAGCCCAGCTCCTCCTTCGCCTTCGCCGCCGAGCAGTAGCAGACGGCAATATCTCCGGCCCGCCGCGGATCAATGACATACGGGATCTTCCGGCCGGTTGCCTCCTCAAAATTCTTCACAATGTCCAGCACGCTGTAGCCGATGCCGGTGCCCAGATTATAAACGTTGCAGCCGGAGCCGGGTGCCAGCTTTTTCAGTGCGCACACATGTCCTCTGGCCAGATCGACGACATGGATGTAGTCGCGGACACCGGTGCCGTCCGGGGTGTCATAGTCATTTCCGAACACATGAAGCTTTTCGAGCTTGCCCACGGCGACCTGCGTGATATACGGCATCAGGTTGTTGGGAATTCCGTTGGGATTCTCGCCCATGGTGCCGGATTCATGGGCCCCGATGGGATTAAAATAGCGCAGAAGAATCACGTTCCATTCCGGATCCGCATGCTGAAGATCCGTGAGGATCTGCTCCAGCATGGACTTTGTCCATCCGTACGGATTGGTGCACTGCCCCTTGGGGCACTCCTCCGTGATCGGCACAAAGGCAGGGTCGCCGTAAACGGTTGCCGAGGAGGAGAAAATGATGTTCCTGCAGCCGTGCTGACGCATCACATCCACCAGTGTCAGCGTCCCTGTGATGTTGTTGTCATAATATTCCCACGGCTTGCGAACCGATTCCCCGACCGCTTTCAGACCTGCAAAGTGAATGACGGCCTCCGGCTTCTGGGCATCAAAGACCCGGCTTAAGCCTTCCCGATCACGAATATCCACCGGATAAAAGGGAACCTTCTCCCCGGTAATGGCCTCGATGCGGTCCAACACCTTCACGCTGGCATTGTACAGATTGTCCAGAATCACCGGCTCGTGGCCTGCCTTGAGCAGCTCCACCACGGTATGACTTCCGATAAAGCCGGCACCGCCTGTTACCAGAATCTTCATGATCTTTTCCTCCTTCGTCTGCAAGCAGTCAGCCCTTTCTGCCTTCCGTTTGGAAAGGGTCGCCCTTTTGCATATAGTTTGTTAAGGGTCAGCCCTTTTGCTTTCTGTTGGCAGCGCGGCTGCGCTCCTTGCGGGCTTCCAGTGCTTCCCTTTCCTTTGCCGCCTCATTGAATTCCTTCTGCTGCTGCAGGATCAGCTCCTTATCGTCAAAGTAGTTGATCCTCATGGCATCCTTTACCTCATGGAGCGTTTCGGCCGCTCTTTCCTCCGCCTTTTCCGTTCCCTTTCGGAGAACCTCATAGACGTAGTCGATGTTCTTCTCATACTCGTGACGGCGGGTGCGGATCGGTGCGAGCGTCTCCTGCAGGACGCTGTTCAGGAACTTCTTCACCTTCACATCTCCGAGGCCGCCCCTCTGATAATGCTCCTTGAGCTCGTCCAGATTGGCGTACTCCGGCAGGAACTGCGCAAAGTGCTCCTTTCTGGCAAAGGCGTCCAGATAGGTGAATACCGTGTTGCCCTCGAGCTTGCCGGGATCCTCAATCCGAAGATGATCCGGATCCGTGAACATGCTCATGACCTTCTTCTTGATCTCGTCTGCCTCATCCGACAGATAAATGCAGTTGCCCAGGGACTTGCTCATCTTTGCCTTGCCGTCGGTGCCGGGAAGCCGCATGGAGGCCTGATTTTCCGGCAGGAGAAGCTCCGGCTCCACCAGCACCTCACAGCGGTAGATGCGGTTGAAGCTGCGGACAATTTCTCTTGTCTGCTCGATCATCGGCTCCTGGTCCTCACCGGCAGGAACCACGTTGGCCTTAAATGCGGTGATGTCCGCCGCCTGTGAAATCGGATAGGTGAAAAAGCCCACCGGAATGCTGTTCCCGAAGCCGCGCATGCCAAGCTCCGATTTCACGGTCGGATTTCTCTGAAGCCTTGCCACAGTCACCAGATTGGCATAATAAAAGGTCAGCTCCGTCAGCTCCGGAATCGCGGACTGAACCAGAATGGTGGTTTTGTCCGGGTCAATCCCGGCCGACAGATAATCCAGCGCCACATTGATGATGTTCTGCCGGACCTTCTCGGGATTGTCCGCATTGTCCGTCAAGGCCTGGGCGTCCGCGATCATGACGTTGATCTCATCGAACTCCCCTTGATTCTGCAGCTCCACCCGTCTGCGAAGAGATCCCACATAATGTCCGATATGGAGGCGGCCGGTGGGACGGTCGCCGGTTAGAATTATTTTGCTCATGCTGCTCCTTGGTTCCTATTCGTAATTCAGCGCCCGGCCGTCCCGCTATGAACGGACAGCCTTTTGGCGCACTCACGATGCATTATACCATTTTCTTGGCCTTGCACACACGCAATCCTGCCGCCGCCGCGTACAGAATCCGGCACACAAATCCGCACAGGAATATCGCATTGATGATGTAGGCGATTTTCTGGACGGTCGTCTTGCGGTACGTCACGATGATATGTCCGATTGCGTCCTCGCTTTCCGGAAGGAGCACGCGGACATAGGCGTGACGCTCTGCCGGTGCCTTGA
>CAYXAN010000253.1:0-3248 GCA_964461705.1 uncultured Sarcina sp.
GATTCCGAAATATCGTCCGGACTTCTTTACCAATGATTATGGCTTCATTACGGATTATCTGTCTGAATTCATGCGGGAGATGCGGAAGGAGACCTTCAGCGATGCGTGCGATAAGTACTTCCGTTTCGGATCCAACCTGAATCAGCGCGATACGATTGCCGTTCGCAAGATGGTGTCCGGCTTTACCAAGCTGGTCTATCCGGATGGTGTTTTCACGAAGGACGACATAGAAGAGATCGTCCAGTATTCACTGGAGATGCGTCGGCGTGTAAAAGAGCAGTTAAAGAAGATCGGCGGCATGGAGTTCTATGATGTGAACTTCTCTTACGTGGATAACGATACATTTGAAGAGCACTACGTTTCCGTGCCGGAGCAGAGCAGCGGCAAGCTGATTCCGGAGGGAATGGCGAACCCCGGACAGGTTTATACGATTTCTCGCGCAAAGAGTGGCTTTGTTGGAGTCTATCGTTTGGAGACACAGATCCTGCCTGGCAACGGCAAATTCACGCCGACCGGAATCGGCTCCGATAAGGAGGTCAAGGAAGGCGTGCAGACGGCCTTCAATTATCTGAAGGCAAACGGAAACGCCATCAGCAGTCAGATCAGCACCACCACAAAGGACTATATCGTCAGTTATTCTGATTTAAACGGCATTGGACAGACGCAGCATTTGGCTCTGCCGACGTTGATTGCGATCAGCTCGGCAGCACTGGGAAAGCCGACCTTATCGAGTCTTGCGGTTCTGGGAGATATTACTATCAGCGGAACCATTCTGAAGGCCGAGGAGCTGGCGAATGTGCTGCAGGTGTGTATGGACAGCGGGGCGAAGAAGGTCTTGCTGCCGATTACGTCGGCAGTGGACATCGGTTCGGTTCCGTCAGATCTGGTCGGAGCATTTAGCCTGATCTTTTATTCCACACCGCAGGAGGCGGTATTTAAGGCGCTTGGCGTGGATTGATGGGAGTGAGCGAGTATGTTTGAAGATAGCTTTGCAGATATGCTCCAGAGATATCCGGAGGCGGTGCACGATCGGAAGCGCTTTGTTGGACTGATGAAGGATTGTTTTCCGGATCAGCAGATGCAGGTGAACCTGGTAAATACGGCGTTTGATCTTGGAATTGTAGATGAACTGGAAAAGGCAAGGCAGATCAACAATACCTTTGCCTTTCGCTTCGTGAAAAGGCTTTTGGATGAATATGGCATCAGCAGGGTAAATGCAGATTGGGTGATTTCAGTCTGGTGTGTTTGCTATGGAAAAAAGGCGCTGCATAAGCCTTGCGATATTGAGATCAGCCGGGCGCGGACCGGTGCGGCTCCTTCCATTCGGGATGAACAGGGAATGGGGAGTGGACGTCAGTACAATGATTTGTTCCAGTATCGCGCAGTATCGGATGGATATGGGATCTGCGGGTTCTCCGGCGCGAACTGCCGCACATTGATTGTTCCTAACATGCATCAGGGCCGGCCGATTACTCGCATACTTGCGGGCGCCTTTGAAGGCAGTGATGTGCAGGAAGTGGTCATGACAGACGGAATCACGGTGATGGAGGAAGCAGCGTTTCGAAACTGCCGCAGTCTGAAACAGGTGATCTTCGCAGAATCGCTGCGAGAGATTGGAGATTATGTGTTCTCCGGATGCAAGCAGCTTGTGACAGCAGCGTTTCCGAGATCATTGGAACAGATCGGGAGATATGCATTTGAGGGAACGGCATTAAGACAGGCGGATCTGCCGAATTCCCTTTTATGGATTGGTGAGGGTGCCTTCAAGGAATGTACAAGGCTGTCGGCCGTCCATTTACCGGGGCATATCACGGAAATTCCTGAAGAGCTGTTCAAGGGATGCGGAGCGCTGAAAAGGCTGGAGGTGTCTAGGAACATTCAGTCGATCGGGAAGGAAGCCTTTGCGGAGTGTGATTCTCTGATGGATCTGATGATTCCGGATTCGGTAACAACCGTTGGGGAGAATGCCTTTCGGGGAGCGGATGATTCCTTCCGCCTGATCTGTACCCTGCATTCTGCCACGGAGCAGTATGCGCGCAAGCATAATGTGACCTTCCAGATTGTTGAGTAGGGGGTGCTGCCAAATGGGATTTCTGGATCTCTTCAAGCCTCGGCCGCAGGTGCCGACGGTCCAATCAATTCTGCCGCAGCCGGCAGTCAACGGAATCATGCACGGCAGATTGCCGATCATTAATACCAACAAGATTTTCCTCAAGGGCGGAGAAACCTGCCATTACATTGATAAAGCAATCTATGAGAAGAAGATTGTGAAAAAACGGTACGTTCGCCGCAGCTACGGGAGCAGCTACAAGGGATTGATCCTAAAGGATGTGCGGCATAGCCATGGCGGCGGCACAACGGATGTGGTGGACAACGTTCATTACGAGACCTATCGCGGGATTCTGTATATCACAAATCGGCGAATCATTTTCCAGGGAGAGCAGGAAGGATTTGATATCAAGGTTTCGGATCTGGTGGCAATCCAGCCTTATGGAAACTGTGTGGAGCTGCAGTGCAGCAAGGGAAGCTACAAAATTTTTGTGCCGAATGGTGTGATTACGCATGCAGTGCTGCAATTGATCCGCCGATGAGAGGCGATGGAACAGGAGGTGAATGACATGGATGGACAGTTAAAGGCAGGAACCTTTCTGGTATCGGAAAGTTCGAATAAATATAGGGTCATATCACTGCTGGGAGCCGGCGGCCAAGGCGAGGTATATGACGTAGAGCAAAATGGAAAGCACTATGCTCTCAAGTGGTATTACAGGCATATGGCGACCAAGGAGCAGAAGATCATCCTCGACAATTTGATTTCAAAGGGAGCGCCGGATGACAGCTTCCTTTGGCCTCAGGATTTGATCTACAACAAGCCGGGGGAGTCCTTCGGCTACATCATGCCGCTGCGTCCGAAGAACTATAAAAGCATTGTGGATATGATGAAGCGGCGGGCAGAGCCTTCGTTCTATGCGCTTTGCCGGGCTGCCTATAACCTGACAAACGGATATCAGAAGCTGCATACCATGGGATACAGCTATCGCGATATTTCGTTTGGAAATCTGTTCTTTGATCCGGACAACGGGGATGTTCTCATCTGTGATAACGACAATGTTTCGGCCAATGGTAAGGACGACAGCTCGGTGTACGGAACACCGCGCTTTATGGCACCGGAGATCGTATTGGGAAAGGCAAAGCCGTCCCGAAACACGGATCTGTATTCGCTCGCAGTCTTATTGTTCTATATGTTCATG
>CAYXAN010000254.1:0-3235 GCA_964461705.1 uncultured Sarcina sp.
GAAATTGAGCATATGGAGGAGCCGATCGTATCGGCGGAAATCATGGTGACCACAGAATATCTTGGGGCGATCATGCAGCTGTGTCAGGAAAGAAGAGGTGTCTATCTTGCTACAGATTATATTGAGACGACGCGCGCCGTACTTAAGTATGAGCTTCCGCTGAATGAAATCATTTATGATTTCTTCGATGCCTTAAAATCGCGATCCAGAGGCTACGCATCCTTTGATTATGAATTGAAGGGTTACGTGCCCTCCAAGCTGGTGAAGCTGGATATTCTGGTCAACAAGGAGCCGGTCGATGCCCTGTCCTTTATTGTCCATGAAGCCGGCGCCTATGAGAGGGGACGCAAAATGTGCGAGAAGCTCAAGGATGAGATCCCCAGACAGATGTTTGAGGTGCCGATTCAGGCCGCCGTCGGCGGGAGGATCATTGCAAGGGAGACGGTTCGTGCCTACCGAAAGGATGTTCTGGCAAAGTGCTACGGCGGAGACATCACCCGCAAAAAGAAATTGCTGGAGAAGCAGAAGGAAGGCAAGAAGCGGATGCAGATGGTGGGGAACGTGGAAATACCCAAGGAGGCATTTATGAATGTGCTGAAGCTGGGAGATGAGCAATAGATTTGCAAAGCTCTGCTGTCTGACCGGAGAAGGAACATCGGAAAAATGCGGGGCCGCAGCGCATTCGCCGTCCGGCGGCGGAGCGGCGGCATGGAGCCCGACCCCATGCCGATGCATTTGTGAGGATGCATTTGCGAGCCCGATGCCGATGTATTTGTGGGTGGCTCTGAATGGGAACATCTGATATAATGAGTGGCACTGCGGGAGCGGGTTTATCTGCTCCGTGTCAAGTCGCACAGAAATGAGGATTGATATGGCAGAAAATGAAGTTCAGAAGAAGGATACTGCAGAGGAGATCGGTACCGTTCGTATTGCGGACGAGGTGGTGTCGGCGATCATTGCCTATGCCGCCAGAGAGGTGGATGGCGTCGCCGGACTTGCCGGGAATGCGGGGGACGGATTTCTTCAGAAGGCGGGCGTGAAGCGTCCGGCCATGGGAGTCCGTGTAGAACTGGACAACGGAAATGTTCGTGCGGATCTGTCCTTGATTATGGATTACGGATACAATATCCCTGCTACGTGCAGCACGGTTCAGACGAAGGTGGTGCAGGCGGTGGAGAATATGACAGGGCTTCACGTAAGTGACGTGAATGTGCGGATCGCAGGCATCAAAATGCCGGAGGAAGGCAGTCACGAGTTATGAAGAGGAGCATTCAGAGAGAACAGATCTTTAAGATTCTGTTTCGGGTTGAATTCAATAATGTGGAGGAAATGCCCCGACAGGAGGAAATGTATTTTTCCAGCGGCGATATGGAATTCACGGAAAAGGACAAAGCTTACATTTCCGATAAGGTAAACCTTATTCTGGAGCATCTTTCGGAAATTGACCGGCTGCTGGCAGGGAAGATGCGCGGCTGGACCTTGGAGCGTCTGGGCAGGGTGGAGCTTGCCGTACTGCGTCTGGGCGTCTACGAGATCCTTTGGGATGACGAGGTTCCGGAGGGAGTTGCCATTGCGGAGGCAGTGGAGCTTGCCAAGAAATTCGGATCGGAAAATTCCGGTGTCTTTGTCAACGGCGTGCTGGCGGGATTTGTCAAAAAGGATTGACATGGCAGATAAGACAGTCTATTCCGTCGGGCAGATCAATGCATATGTTGCGCGGATGTTTTCCGAGGATTATCTGCTGCGGCAGGTGATGGTTCGAGGAGAAGTCAGTAACTGCACCTATCATTCCTCCGGTCATATTTATTTCACATTGAAGGATGCCTCCGGTACGCTTTCCTGTATGATGTATGCGGGAAAGCGGTCTGGAGGTCTTTCTTTTCACATGGAGGAAGGCGATGGCGTTATCATTTCCGGAGCCATCCGCGTCTTTGAAAAGCAAGGCAAATACCAGCTCTACGCAGACCGCATCCTGCGCGACGGTGTCGGCATATTGAATGAGCGCTTCGAGCTTTTGAAAAAAAAGCTTGAAGAGATGGGAATGTTTGCCGAGGAGTACAAGCAGCGAATCCCCCGTTACATTCGTCGGCTGGGGATTGTGACGGCACCGACCGGAGCTGCGGTACGGGACATCATTCAAATCACAAGACGCCGCAATCCCTGGGTGGAAATTCTGCTGTATCCCGCCATTGTGCAGGGAGAAGAGGCTCCGTCCAGCCTGATCCGCGGCATACAGACAATGGATGCCGCCGGCGTGGATGTGATCATTGTGGGACGCGGAGGCGGTTCTCTTGAGGACTTATGGGCCTTCAATGAGGAAGCGGTGGCCGAGGCGGTCTTTTGGTGCAGGACGCCGATCATATCTGCCGTAGGACATGAGGTGGACACGGTCATCACCGATTATGTGGCGGATCTTCGTGCACCGACTCCCTCTGCAGCGGCGGAAATGGCTGTGTTTGATTGGGCGCAGTTTCAGGCGGATTTGCTGCAGATGAAGCTGGATCTGCAAAAGGAAATGCTTTATAAGCTGCAGCGTACAAGAGAGGAGACGGAGCGCCTGAAGCGGGAGCTGGTGCACGGTTCTCCGAAGAGGCGGCTGGAGGTGCAGAGGATGGAGGCCCGGCAGCTGAAAGAGCGGCTGCTCCACCTGATGCAGCGCAAGCTGGAGCGAAGAAAAGGTGAGCTGCAGCTTCATGCGGCAGAGCTGGAAAAGGCATCTCCTCTTCGGAAGCTGTCCGGCGGATTTGGCTTTGTGACAGATGGATCCGGAAGGATAGTTTCCTCTGTCAGGCAGCTTGCCCCGGAGGATCCCGTCCGGATTCAGGTGACCGACGGGTATGCAGACGCCAGAGTGGAACGCATCGTGCTTCGGGGGAAATAAGTGCCCTGCAGGCGGAGCAGGAATGACCGGAGAGACGGCGGCTCCGGAACGGGAACCGTCGTAAAGAGGTGATGTCGTGGCGCAGAAGAAATTTGTGAATGAACAGGGAGACGAGCTTTCGATAGAAGAGGCGTTCGGACAGATCAAGGAGCTTCTTGGCCGGATGGAGGAGGACTCTGCCACCTTGGAGCAGACCTTTGCAGATTATGAAAAAGGGGTGCAGCTGCTGCATTATGCCAACGACCGCATCGATAAGGTGGAAAAGAAGGTCCGGAAGCTTCATGAGGACGGCTCCACGGAGGATTTTGATTAAGGAGAGGATGTCATGACAACAGAAATGTTCAGGCAGCAGCT
>CAYXAN010000255.1:0-3229 GCA_964461705.1 uncultured Sarcina sp.
CATCTGCAGTAACGCCGATCCTTCCGAACATTTTCAGCGAATCGCTGTTACAAAAGCAGCTCCTATAACGTATAATATGGAGTCCGCAATGTCGCGGAACGAGGGAGGAGAGAGAATGAAGAGGAAAACATGTGCATGGCTGACGGTTCTTCTGTCTGCCGGAATGTCGGTCAGTCCTGCAGCACAGACTGCAGTCTATGCCGCGGAGGAGACACCCCAGGGGCTTGCCGCTTATCTGGAGGAAAATGATCAGAGCGCAGTGCTGCAGAAGGAGCCCTCCGATGCTTCTAACGGTGAGTATCCGGAGAAATTGGATTTAAGAGACCGCGGTGTCGTAACACCCGTAAAATTTCAGAATCCATGGGGAACCTGCTGGGGCTTCAGCGCCGTTGCCGCCGCAGAGACCAGCATCCTGACCAGCATGGGCAAGACCTATGAGGAGACAGGACTGGATTTGTCCGAGCATCATCTGGCATGGTTTACCAGAACCTATATCAACGACGGCTCTTCGCAGGATGGAGAGGGCGTCCATATGTATGAGGAATTCAGCGGAAATGAGCTGAACACCGGCGGAGTCGCTTTCCTGGCAACGTCCCTCTTTTCCTCCGGCATCGGTGTCGTGGATGAGGAGACGGTCCCCTACAGAGGCAAGAACAGCAAGACGGAGCAGTGGTCGCTTGGAACCAACTTCTGCTACAGCACGGACGACGACTGGAGTCTTCCGGATGAATACAAGTTCATTCAGTCCTATGATCTGACAGATTCCTATGAGCTGGAATCTCCCGCTGTTTATTCAGACAACATGGGAGAGGTGGGAGAGGATCTTGCCTCGAGAGAGGCCGCCTATCTTGGCTATGATCAGAGCGCCACGGACAATATGAAGAAGATGCTGATGGAGGGAAAGGCCCTTTCCGTTTCCTTTTCGGCGGATCAGTATCGTCCCGGGCAGGAGAGTGTCGAACCCATCTATATCAATACAGAGGACAACAAGTGGACGCATTACACCTACGACGGCGGACTGCCCACTCATGCGGTGACCATTGTCGGCTGGGATGACACGATTCCTGCGGAGGATTTCCTGGATCATTCCAACGATCCGTACGGCGACGGCACAGCACATCAGCCGGAGGGAGACGGCGCATGGATTGTAAAGAACAGCTGGGGAGCCGAAACGGAGTCCTTCCCCAATAAATTCACCTGGGGCATTCAGGATGAGCAGGGCCGGAGCACCGGTTACTTCTATATCTCCTACTATGACAGAAGCCTGTGCTACATCGAAGCCTTTGACTTCGACACCTCGGAGGATGACAGAGCCGCCTTTGCCATCGATCAGTATGATCTGATGCAGGCAGACCAGCAGGCCGGATGGGTAACCGACCATGAAATTGCCATGTCCAATGTCTTTACGGCAGAGGTGGATGAGACATTGAAGGCGGTTTCCTGTCAGACCAATGCCGAGAATACCGACGTGGAATTTGAGATTTATCTGCTGGGAGAGGACGCAGCTTCGCCGGATGACGGCGAGCTGGCGACGGTGGAGAACGCTTCCTTTGACTATGCGGGCTACCATAAGGTCAGTCTGCAGGAGCCGGTATCTCTCGCAAAGGGACAGAAATACTCCATCGTGGTAACGGAGAAGATCCGGAAGGACGGTCAGGACTATTACGCCGTTACCACCGATATGGCCATGGGCAAGGAGGCAACGGACGCCTACAACAAGGAGGCCATGAGAGAGCACCGCGAGGAGGGCTCCTCTTCCTGGGGAAACTATGAGATTCCCTTCTATTGCGTGGGAGTGGTAAATCCCGGCGAAAGCTATGTCTATGTACAGGAGCTGGGAGGCTGGTATGATTTTGCGGAGGCCATTCCGGCACTGCAGGAATATGACAGATACAACGGGTTGGATTTTGACAATTTCCCTGTAAAGGGCTACTGCGATCTGGTCAATGAGGAGGAAGCGGTGATCGAGCTGCCTGATCTTGATTATGCAAAGCCGGCATCCTCCATCAATCCTTTGGGCCTTGTACAGAAGGCGCTGCCTTATATTGCAGCGATCCTGGCTGCGATTTTGCTGGTGTACGTGATCATTCGGATCTATCACGGCAAAAAGCTCCTGAAGAGTCAGAAGAAGGAAATCGAGGAGCTTCAGAAAGAGCTTCAGAAAGAGCTTCAGAAAGAGCAGCAGAAAGAACTTTAGAAAGAACTATCATACCGAAGGAGACCTCTTGCGGATCGCGCGGATTTGCAGAGGAAATCTGGCACTGTCCTGATGGACAGTGCTTTTTTGCTGCGTGAATTTTTACGGGTGACGGTTTTATGAAACCTTTACAATCCACTTCTTTGGTCTTAACGATGCCATGTTACGATTTCACCTGTGCGTAAAAGTCGATCAAACAGTCAAACACATAGGAGAGAGAAGATGGCAAAAAGGAAAATGACATCGATTCTGGCAATGCTTCTTGCGCTGCCTTTGGCAGCTTGCGGTGCAGCGTCCGATACGGGAGCTGCAGCAACTGAAGGCGTGACAACGCAAGGAACGGAGGCGGAGGGGACGGCTGCCGCAGCAAATGCAGATGCGGAAAATGCCGCCGCAGACAGTACAGCAGCGGGCGCAGACGCGGATTATACCCTGGATGAGCTGCTGGAGATGGACTGGAGCGAGATTGAAGAGCTTGCAAAGCAAGAGGGCACGGTGATTTTTTCTTCCTGGTATAACGAGGCCGGCTTTACTGAAATGCTGAAGTCCTTTGAGGATCAATACGGAATCAAGGTTCAGCTGACCATATCGGATGCCAGCGCGTTTTCACAGAAGGTGCTTGCGGAAAAGGACGGCGAAAAGGGCAGCATAGATGTTGCACTGATTTCCGGCGATGACGTGCAGACCCTGCTGGGGGCCGGTGCACTCGGCGGACCGATTCTGGATAAGATCGAGAACAAGGACCTTCTTGATGCTGACTCCTGTGAATATCAGGAGGGCGTTGAGCTGAACGGATACCTGGTTCCTCTGTACAGAAATCAGACGGGATTCCTGTATAATTCCAACAACATTTCTGAGGACGAGCTTCCGCAAACCTGGGAAGAGCTGGCGGCATACATTTCGGAGAATCCGAAGAAGTTCGGTATGTGCACACCCGAAAACGGTGGAAGCGGCAAGGCTTTTGTTCAGCTGGTGATCGAGCAGCTGTGCGGGGACAAGGACAAATATTATGAGGGCAGTGAGGTTGACCCT
>CAYXAN010000256.1:0-3229 GCA_964461705.1 uncultured Sarcina sp.
ACCGACCTACACATCGACAGGCCTGACGGCAGGACAGCACTGCACGACTTGTGACACCCAGACAATAGAGCAGGAGGAGATCCCGATGCTGCAGCATAAGACAACACCAAGCGCTGCCGCGAATGCGACGGGGGAGGTCGCGGAAAATTCTGCATATGCTGCGCCTTCGGAAACACCTCTCTATCGCGTGATCGATGCGGCAGGTGCGGATCTGGCCTACACGGCAAGTCAGGAAAACGGCGTTCTGACCATCACGGTGAATCAGGAGACGGCTGTTCTTACCGGGTATCTTGGCGGAATCTCACAGCTTAGGGCACAGGGAATCGAGACGATTGTCTTCGGAACAAAAGGAAGAGCCTCTGCTTTCCGTCTGGAGGATCTTCTGACATGCGGAAACGGCGGCGACAGTTACCGCCTAACCCACATCGGCGCGGCCGCTGCCTTCACCATCGGCGCGGCAAGCACGGACATCCGTGTCATTCTGTTCTGAAAAGGAAAATCAAGATGAGCGCTGAACGTTAATATTTGAAACTCACGTATGCGTAACCCGGCCTTCAGCGGCCGGGATTTTTGATGGTTCAGCACTTCCCCAGAACGAGCTGTGCGATCTCCTCCGGACGGGATACAATGGTCCTTGCACCTTGCTTTTCCAGAAAGGCGCGGCTTCGAAAGCCCCAGTCCACACTGATGCAGTCCAGGCCGGCATTGACGGCGGTCTGCAGATCGATCTCGGAATCCCCGATGTACACGGCATTTTTTTTCTCTGTAACGCCCAGAGCCTCCAGTGCCTTCTGCGTCATATCCGGCGCCGGCTTTCGGCGGACACCGTTTGTTTCCCCAACGGATAAATCAAAAAGCCCGCGGAAGAGCTCGTGTGTCAGGGTCTGGACAGCGGCATCCGGCTTGTTGGAGACAACGGCGGTGCGGACTCCGGCACCTTGAAGCTGCTGTAAAACCTCAAGAATCCCATCGTAAGGCCCGGTTTTGTCACGGCAATGCTCCCCATAATAAGGAAGGTAAATCTCCTGAATCCGTTCTGCCTCGGCAGGATCAACGGTTTTCGTAATCTCATCGTGCTCCGTCCCGACCTGAAGAAGCTCCTTTGGCGAAAATCCCTGTTCCGCGGCAAGAGCCCGGATGACGGCAACCCGGACGCCGCTTCCGAAGAAGTGACGCACCAGCTCCGCCGGATAATCGTGACGGTGACGGGCCTTGCCTAACGCATAATTCATGGAATCGGTAAGATCCTCCAGGGTATTCAGTACCGTTCCGTCCATATCGAAAATTGCTGCCAGATAGCTCATATCTGCTCCTCGAATCAAATGGTGCTGGGGTCAACGCTCCCTGCTAGAGCAAGCTCTCACCGGAGTGCTGGATCTTTTGACTTCTGGTATCATACAAATTGGATGACTGTTCAGCACACATCGCTGCAGAACGATGATAGCACAGAAACGCTGCAGAGAAGAAAGGGAAAATCATGAAGTTTTCGGAAATGCCATACGAGCGGGTGGATTTTGAAAGGGTAAGGACGGAGTTTCTTGAGCTGGAGAAAGCACTGGAGAGGGCGTCCTCCGGTGCGGAGCAGATGGCGGTGCATGAGAGATACTATGCCTTGACCGGCTCTGTTTTGACGCAGATGACCTTGGCGGAGATTCGTCACGACATTGACACCACCGATGAATTCTACAGCGGTGAGCAGGATTTTTATGATAAGAATCGTCCGGCATTTCAGAATATGTGCGTGTCCTACCAGAAGAAGCTCTATGAATCACCCTATCGAAAGGAGCTGGAGGAGAGGATCGGAAGGGTGGCATTTAAGAATATGGAGCTGGCGATGAAGTCGGTGGATGATCGGATTCTGCCCCTGATGCAGGAGGAAAATGCCATTCAGACGGAGTACAACAAGCTTCTGGCCACGGCACAGATTGAATGGGACGGTGAGATTTTGAATCTTTCCCTGATGAATCCCTACCTGCATTCCAATGACCGCAATATCCGGAAAAGGGCCTGGACACAATACACAGCCTTCTTTCAGAGTCATCAGGAGCAGCTGGATGATATTTACGACCGTCTGGTAAAGAACCGCACCCGTCAGGGCGAGGAAATGGGATATAAAAACTACCTGCCTCTTGGGGATGCCCGGATGATCCGCAATTGCTACAGCCGCAGTGATATGGAGCGGTTTCGCAAGCAGGTGAAGCGGGATTTCGTCCCCTTTGCGGAGAGGCTTCATGAGAGGAGACGCAGAAGGCTTGGCATCGATCATCTTCTTTATATCGACGAGGGTGTTTATTTCCCGCAGGGGAACCCTGCCCCCATCGGAACCCCGGCGCAGATTCTGGAGGCGGGGCGCAGCATGTACCGGCAGCTGTCGAAGGAAACCGGGGAGTTCATGGATTTCATGTGCGACAACGAGCTGTTCGATGTCCTGGGACGCAAGACCAAGAAAACCGGCGGCTATATGACGTACCTTCCGGATTACGGCGCACCGTTTATTTTTGCCAATTTCAACGGAACCAGCGGGGATGCGGATGTCATCACGCACGAGTGCGGCCATGCGTTCCAGTGGTATCTTGTGAAGGATGATCCCATTCGCGAGCATTGGGATATTACCATGGAGACAGCGGAGACACATTCCATGTCCATGGAGTTCTTTACGGAGCCGTGGATGAATCTTCTGTTCGGCGAGCGGGCGAAGGATTATGTGGATATGCATTTTGAGGACTCCATGGCCTTCATTCCTTATGGGACCATGGTGGACGAATTCCAGGAAATTGCGTATCAGAACCCGGAGCTGACTCCGGCACAGCGAAACCAGGTATGGCGGGATCTGGAGCGCCAGTATAAGCCGCATCTGGATTACACCGGGAATGAATATTACGAAAAGGGGGGCTTTTGGCAGAAACAGCACCATATCTATGACTGCCCGCTGTATTACATCGATTACTGCATTGCCCAGGCCAATTCTCTTCAGTACAAGGTCTGGATGGACAAGGATTTCAAGGGCGCGTGGGACAGCTATCTGAAGCTTTGCCGGCTGTCCGCGTCGGACTTCTTTGACGGACTCATGACAAAGGCCGGGTTGGACAACCCCTTTGAGGACGGATGCCTTGCACATGTGGTGAAGCAGCTGGAGGATAAGATTTGAAAATTCTTGACATGGATGGCTGGATAGTGTATTGTATATCAGCTATGTTCTGCGATTATGCCCACCTTTGCTCTCCTTAAG
>CAYXAN010000257.1:0-3216 GCA_964461705.1 uncultured Sarcina sp.
CTCTGTTTTCTCAATACCGGAAGCCGTCAGATTGACAATCTTGTCCTTCTCATTGACAACAAAATCGCCGGTCTCCTCCTGCTCAATGCCCATGATGGCATCGATTTTGGAAAGAGAGTCCACATCCGCGCCGCGCGTCAGCTGCTTGGCCAGAATGTCGCAGGCTTCATAAATCTTGGTGGATTTATCGCTCTGTCCGGAAATGATCAGAGGCGTTCTCGCCTCATCAATCAATATGGAGTCCACCTCATCGATGATGGCATAATGCAGTCCGCGCAGCACCAGCTGGTTCTTGTAGATGGCCATGTTGTCGCGAAGGTAATCAAAGCCCAGCTCGTTGTTGGTGACATAGGTAATGTCGCAGTTGTAGGCTGCCTGCCGCTCCTCGGAGGACATGCCGTTTAAGACAACGCCTACGGTCAGGCCCATAAACGTATAGACCTGTCCCATCCACTCCGCGTCACGCTTTGCCAGATAGTCGTTGACCGTCACCACATGGACGCCCTTGCCCTCCAGTGCATTCAGATACACCGGAAGGGTTCCGACCAGCGTTTTTCCTTCGCCGGTCTTCATCTCGGCAATGCGTCCCTGATGCAGGACAACGCCTCCGATGAGCTGTACCCGGAAGGGCTCCATGTTCAGTGCTCTCTTTGCACCCTCACGGACAGCCGCAAAGGCCTCCGCGAGGATATCGTCCAGCGTCTCGCCCTTTGCAAGGCGCTCCTTAAACTCCGCCGTCTTTCCTCGAAGCTCTTCATCTGAAAGCGCCTGCATCTGAGGCCGCAGAGCCTCGATCTTCTGAATCTGGGGCTCAATCCTCTTGAGCTCTCTTTCACTATGCGTGCCGAAAAGCTTATCGGTAATCTTGGACATGCTCAATACTCCTGTGCCTTCTCCTCGCCGTTCATGACGCGAAGAGCTCCCTGCGCCAACGCCAGCAGCTCATCCTCGCCGGGATACAGCGTAACCGGCGCAATAAAGGACACCTTTTCCGTAATCATAGCCGTAATCTGTTTGTCATAGGCGATGCCGCCGGTCATAATGACGGCATCTACCTTACCGTTCAGCACCGCTGCCATGGCACCGATGTTCTTGGACATCTGATAGACAAAGGCATCGCGTACCAGGCGGGCTTTTTCATTTCCCTCTGCCACCAGCTTCTCCACCTCCCTGGCATCATTGGTGCCAAGATAGGCATTGAAGCCGCCGTTGCCGACGATCTTTCTGCGCATTTCCTTCTCGGTAAGCCCGCTCTCATAGCACATCTTAATCAAAGCGCCGGAGGGAACCCCGCCGGCCCGCTCCGGCGAAAAGGCACCGTCGCCGTCCAGGGCATTGAATACATCGATGACCTTTCCGCCGGTGTGAGCACCCACGGAGACACCGCCGCCCATATGAACCACAATCAGATTGAGCTCTGTGTACTTCTTTCCGTTCTCCTTGGCATAGCGTCTTGCCATGGCCTTCTGGTTCAGGGCGTGGAAGATGGACACCCGTTCGATCTCCGGAACACCGCTGATGCGGGCAACCGGCTCCAGCTCGTCCACAACAACAGGATCTACAATATAGGAAGGAACCCCGAGCTCATCCCCGATCTCGCGGGCCAGAATGCCGCCGAGGTTGGAGGCGTGCTCGCCCTGAGGCGGAGTGATCAGATCCTGCAGCAGGGCATCGCTGACCGCGTAGGTGCCGCCGGGAATCGGCTTTAAGAGACCGCCGCGCCCCACAATCACCTGAAAGCTCTTCGGATCAATCTGCTCCTCGGCCAGCGCATCCAATATGATCCTCTTGCGGAAATCCTTCTGTGCGAAGATGGAGGGGAACTGTGCAATCTCCTCTGTGGTATGACGCAGCGTCTTGTCCAGAAGCTGGGTCTCATCCTCGAACACACCGATCTTGGTGGAGGTGGAACCGGGATTGATAATTAAACTCTTGATTGCCATTGCCTATTCCCTTTCTGTGCCTGTCTGCACCCGTCAATTCCTGTCGAATTTGCCATCGATACCTTGCACTGATAAAATCAGTGTCTTCCCGGGGAACCGCTGATGAAAGCGTTCCCCTCGCCGGATCCTGACTGCGAAGCAGCAATTTCCTTAGAACCCTCCGTTCAGATGGTTTGCCACAACCGCTGCCACCGCGATGGAATTCACCTTGGTTTCCATGGAATCGGACCGGGAGGTCAGGATGGCCGGTGCCTTGGTTCCCATCAGAATGCAGGCATTCTTGAAGGGAATCATATGAACAATCGTCTTGTAAACCAGATTTCCCGCATGAATATCCGGGAACAGAAGAACATCCGCATCACCGACGATCTTGCGGTTCAGTGCCCCTGCCTTGTGCTGTGCCGCCTCCGGGTCAATGGCAAGATCCATGGACAGCGGTCCGTCAACAATACAATCCTTGATGCGGCCTTCCTCATTCCACTTGGTCAGCTGAGCTGCCTCCACGGTGACAGGCATCTTCGGATTCACCACCTCAACGGCTGCCAGCGGAGCCACCTTCGGGTTGTCCACGCCGCAGGAGTTGCAGACCTTCACCACATAATTGATGATCTGCTCCTTGTCCTCCAGTGTGGGATAAGGACAGAAGGCCGCGTCTGTCATGAACAGAAGGCGCTTGATCCCCTCAATCTCGAACACGCACACATGGCTCAGCATCTTGCCGGTGCGAAGCCCGACCTCTTTGTCCAGAACACTTCGAAGGAACGTCTTCGAATCGAGCGCTCCCTTCATATACATATCGGCCTTCTTATCATGCACCAGCTTAACGGCTGTCTTCGCTGCCATCTCAACATCCGGCTCATGAATGATTTCCACCTGATCCTGATCCACGTCCCAGCCGATCTTGGCGGCAATCTCACGAATCTTCGGCTCATCGCCGACAAGAACGGACTTCGCAATGCCCCTCTTCTGCGCCTCATAGGCCGCTTCCATAACCGGCAGATCCTGTGCTGCTGCAACAGACAGCTTTTGGGTCGGGATCTGTTTTACCTGTGCCAGAATGTCCTCAAATGATGCACTCATTTTCATATACCTCCGAATTTTTACCAAAATCAGGCAGTGTGCCAGTTATCCCCCTGTTTGCACACTGCCTTGATTTTAACACGTTTATCATTGCATGGAAAGCCGGGAAACGGCGCAGACGCCGGTATCTGTAAGCCGGTAAGCCGGTGTTCCCACTCTTCTCTAAGGAAACGCTGATTAAATCAGCGTTTCC
>CAYXAN010000258.1:0-3195 GCA_964461705.1 uncultured Sarcina sp.
TGAGATCTTCGCGCAGATCGAGCTGTCCAACGGAGATTACCGCATCGGGATGTACGTGCCGGACAGGGCGCTGTATTCGGGCAACAATTACTATTTTTATCCGGAGTCGGAGCTCGAAAAGAGAGACGATTATGCACGGATACAGGCGGAGCTGGACAGCGGAAGAGCGGTTTATTGCATCGTCATGGATAAAAGAACAGGAGATCCCGACTCCACGCAGGAATATCTGGCAAGGCTCTCAAACATAACGGTGGACTGTGCAGACGGGGAGCAGCGCAGATTCACCATCAAAGTGGAGGTTCGGCTTGAACAGCTCCGGGAGATTCTGCAGAATGCCGCACCGACGAAGGGAAGCCTTCTGCTGTTGACGGAAAGCGACAAAGAGCTGATCTGTGCCAGCGATGACGGGCAGTATGCTGTTCACAAGGAGCATATCGCGGACTATCAAAGGACCGACAGCTGGGAGAGGGTGCAGAAGGATCGCGATTTCTATGCGGTGCAGTATGATGTGAGCGTTCCGGACTGGAACATTACGGCCGTGGTTCCGGTTACGGAATTCCGTCTGCAGCTGGTATGGATGCTGCTGATCTTTGCCGCGCTGGCGCTGTCCACCGTGATCGTGGTGGTCTTTATCTCCTTTGAGCTGGCAAGATACTACACGCGGCGCATCGAGCTTCTGAACGGGCGCATGGAGGAAATTCAAAGAGGCAATATCAACAGCCAGATTCCGCAGCCCGGGGAGGTACAGGGACGGGATGAAATGGATGAGCTGAACAGCAATTTTGACTTCATGATCGAGAAAATCCAAAAGCTCATGAAGGAGCAGTACCGCCTTGGCCGTAATATCTCCCGAACCGAGATGAAGGCGCTGCAGGCGCAGATCAATCCGCACTTTCTGTACAACACGCTGGACCTGATCAACTGGGGCGCGATGGACTACGGGGCAGAGGAGGTGGCCAGAATTGCCAGAAACCTCGGTCAATTCTATCGATTGTCCCTGAATCGCGGGAATTCGGCCATCTCCATCCGGGATGAGCTGCGGCATGTGAAAGCCTTTGTCGATATTGAGAATGCCCATTACGAGAATGCCATTACCCTGCACGTGAAGGTGGCGGAGGAGCTTTTGGATTTCGCCTGTCTCAACATCACGCTGCAGCCGTTTGTGGAAAATGCGATCCTCCACGGCATGGGAGAGCATGCCGAAATCAAGAGCTGCCGGATTGATATTGAGGGCCGGAGGGAGGAGGACGATATCCTCCTTACGGTGCAGGATGACGGACCCGGCATGTCGGACGAAACGGCAAGGAGACTGGAGACGCAAAGCCCCGGAGAGCGCGGCAGGGGCTTTGGCATCATGAACGTGAACTTTCGGATTAAGCTGGCCTACGGAGACCGGTACGGCGTTTCCTATCGGACAAATGACGGGACAGAATCGGCGCGCGGATCAAAAGAGGCTAGAGGGCGGCTCCCCGTTCGGGGAACGCAGGCCGAAATCCGCATTCGGGCCTGGAGCCTGGAGGAGCTGGAGCAGGCCATGCAGTCATAGTCTGCCCGCAGATCATCGGCAGAATAACGAAAAATCTAAAAATTTTCCACCTGAAAACATAAAAATTTCCACCCTTTCCAAACATCGTCCGTTTCTTCTGCGGACGGTGTTTTTTATACTTTGGACATAAAGCAGCAGGTGCTGTGAGGCAAATTCGGCAAAACGCCGAATTCATCCGAGAAATCAGCATAAGGGAGGGAGATTATGAGTAAGAAAGAGTATGGCTTTCTTGCCGAGTTTAAGAAGAACAAGGCGCTCTTTGCCATGGCGGCACCGGCCGTCATTCTGGTGATTGTGATGCAGTATCTGCCGATGAGCGGTCTGATCCTGGCATTTAAGAGCTATCGTTATGACCTGGGAGTCTTCCAAAGTCCGTTCAACGGCTTCGAGAATTTCCGATATCTGTTCTCATCCGGAACCGGGTGGCTGATCACAAAGAATACGATCCTTTATAATCTGCTGAATCTTGTCACCTCGCAGCTGATTGCCGTGATCATTGCCATTTTCATTTCGGAAATACGCCGCAAGCATTTCAAAAAGATCACGCAGACTCTGATCCTGATGCCCTATTTCATCTCCTGGGTGGTGGTCGGCGTCTTCGTCTTCTCCCTGTTCAACTACGAAACAGGAATGATCAACGGAATCCTTCAGACACTGGGGCTGGAAAAGATCAACTTCTACATGAAGCCCGAAGCCTGGCCCGTGATCATCTGCCTCTTCAATGCATGGAAGTGGACCGGCTACAACTCGGTGATCTATATCGCCGCCATCACCGGTGTCGACGGCGAAATCAACGAGGCTGCCGCCATCGACGGCGCAACGATTTTCCAGAGAATCCGCTACATCACGCTGCCGTCCATTCGGCCGACGCTGATCACCATGATCCTTCTGCAGGTCGGCCGCATCCTTCGCGGCGATTTCGAGATGTTCTACCAGATTGTCGGCAACAACGGACAGCTTTACAATGCAACGGACGTGATCGACACCTATGTCTTCCGCTCTCTGCTGAACAACCCGGATATCGGCATGACGGCAGCCGCAACGCTGTATCAGTCGGTTCTGTGCTTTGCCATCATCATGATCGTCAACGCCGTCGTCAAGCACATCGACGAAGACTACGCACTGTTTTAAGGAAGGGAGGAAAACAACATGTCCAACCATCAGGATCTGGCCGTTTCGGCTCCTAAAAACATCAAACTCAGCACCTCCTCCAGAACCTTTTACGTGATCTGCTATACGATCGTGCTTCTGGCAGCGATTCTGTGTCTGGTTCCGTTCATTCTGCTGATCTCCGGCTCCTTTACCTCGGAGCAGTGGATCCGCTTCAACGGGTTTTCGCTGATTCCCGGAGAGTTTTCGACGGAGGCCTACAAGATCATCTTCAAGACACCGGAAAAGATCGTGAGGGCATACGGCGTTTCCATCTTCATCACGGCGGCAGGAACCTTCCTCGGCCTGTTCCTGACCTCACTTACCGCCTACGTCATCAGCCGAAAGGATGCCAGATATCGGAACGTGCTGTCGTTCTTTTTCTACTTCACAACACTGTTCAACGGCGGAATGGTCAGCACCTATATTTTCTATATTCAGTATCTGCATCTGAAGGACAGCTACTGGGCCTTGATCCTGCCGGGCGTGTTCAACGTGTT
>CAYXAN010000259.1:0-3182 GCA_964461705.1 uncultured Sarcina sp.
GGATATGGGGGTCATGAGCAAGGCGGCAGAGGTGCTGTATCAGTTCGGCATCAGCTATGAGATGCACATCATTTCGGCGCATCGGGAGCCGGAGGTTTTCTTCGAATGGGCGAAGGGTGCGGAGGAAAGAGGCATCAAGGTCATTATCGCGGGGGCAGGGATGGCCGCTCATTTGCCGGGAATGTGCGCTGCCTTATTCCCGCTGCCGGTGATCGGCATTCCCATGCATACGACCTCTCTGGGAGGACGTGATTCCCTGTACAGCATTGTGCAGATGCCAAGCGGCATTCCGGTGGCGACCGTTGCCATCGGAGGGGGGAAAAATGCAGGAATTCTGGCTGCAAAGATTCTGGCCGTATCGGATACAGAGCTTCTTGGCAGACTCAAGGAGTTCTCTGCCACAATGGAGCAGGAAGTGAAGGCGAAGGATGAACGGCTTCAGGAAACGGGATATCAGAACTATTGATGAAGAGCACAAAGACAGACAGGAGGTTCGCCAATGGCACTTGACTACAAATCGTCCGGAGTGGATGTAGAGGCTGGGTATCAGTCCGTGGAACTGATGAAGCAATATGTAAAGCAAACGATGCGCCCGGAGGTGCTGGGAGGCCTGGGCGGCTTTTCCGGAGCCTTTGATCTTAGTGCGATTCAGAAGATGAAGCACCCTGTGCTGCTGTCCGGAACGGACGGCGTGGGGACCAAGCAGAAGCTGGCGTTCCTGATGGATCGGCATGATACCGTCGGCATTGACTGTGTGGCCATGTGCGTGAACGATGTAGCCTGTGCCGGAGGAGATCCGCTGTTCTTCCTGGATTATATTGCCTGCGGAAAGAACGTTCCGGAGAAGATTGCGTCCATCGTCAAGGGAGTCGCGGAGGGCTGCGTCCAGGCGGACAGTGCACTCCTTGGCGGAGAGACCGCCGAGCATCCCGGCATCATGCCGGATGAGGAGTATGATCTGGCAGGATTCTCGGTGGGTGTTGTCGAACGGGACGAGATGATCACAGGGCAGAGCATCACGCCCGGAGATGTGCTGATCGGCCTTGCCTCCAGCGGCGTGCATTCCAACGGCTTTTCGCTGGTCCGCAGAATTTTTGCCATTGAAAACCGTGAGGTTCTGGAGAAGACCTATGAAGAGCTGGACGGCAGGCGCCTGGGGGATGTCCTTCTGACGCCCACCAGAATTTATGTCCACGCAATGAAGGCCATTCGGGAAGCCGGTGTTCGCGTAAAGGGCTGCAGCCACATCACGGGCGGCGGATTCTTCGAGAACATTCCGAGAATGCTGCCGAACGGAACCGTGGCGCAGATTCAAAAGGACAGCTACCCGATCCCGGCTATTTTCGGGCTCATGCAGAAAACAGGGGAAATTGACGAGCACGTGATGTACAACACCTTCAACATGGGGATCGGTCTGTGCCTTGCCGTTGATCCCGCGGATCAGGACCTTGTTCTTGCGGCTGCAAAGAGCGCCGGAGATCAGGGCTATGTCATCGGCAGAGTCATTGCGGCAGAGGATGCAGGAGAAATGGAGGCCGGCGGCAACACAAAGGCGGAAAGCAGAAAGGGTGTTGAGCTATGCTGAAGCTGGCAGTGATGGTATCCGGCGGCGGGACCAATCTTCAGGCCATCATTGACCGCATCGAAGACGGTACCATTCAGAATGTGAGAATCGTCTCGGTAATTTCCAACAATCCCGGCGTTTATGCGTTGGAGAGGGCAAGGAAGGCGGGAATCCCCTCGGTTGTCCTGTCTCCGAAGAGCTATGCGGACCGGGAGGAGTTCAATGGCGCCCTTCTTTCGACGCTGCAGGGAACCGGCGCGGATCTGGTGGTTCTGGCAGGGTGTCTTGTAGCCATTCCGCCGCAGGTGATTGATGCCTTCCGCGGGCGGATCATCAACATCCACCCGGCACTGATTCCGTCCTTTTGCGGAAAGGGGTATTACGGTCTGCGTGTGCACGAGAAGGTGCTGGAGCGGGGCGTCAAGGTGACAGGGGCAACGGTTCATTTTGTAGACGAGGATCTGGATCACGGTCAGATCATTCTGCAGAAGGCGGTGGAAATTCCGGAGGGGATCACGCCGAAGGAGCTGCAGAAAAAGGTGATGGAGGAGGCCGAATGGGTGATTCTCCCCCGGGCAATTGATTTGATTGCGAAGGGAAGGGTTCAGATTCAGGGCAATGTCACAAGGATATCGGAGGATACGGATGCCGCGGGCGGCATCGGGAGGTGAGAATGAAGGTATTACTGGTAGGCGGCGGCGGAAGGGAGCATGCCATTGCGGCAGCGATCATGAAATCGCCGCAGGTGGAGAAGCTGTATTGTGCCCCCGGCAATGCCGGCATTGCCCAGGCAGCGGAGTGTGTCCCCATCGGCGTTATGGAATTTGAAAAGCTCATTTCCTTTGCAAAGGATGAAGGAGTGGATCTTGTTGTCTGCAGTCAGGATGATCCGCTGTGCGCCGGCATTGTGGACGCCTTCGAGGCAGCAGGGATCCGAATCTTCGGAACCCGGAAGAATGCTGCCATCATTGAAGGCAGCAAGGCCTTCTCCAAGGATCTGATGAGAAAATACAACATTCCCACAGCGGCCTATGAGACGTTTTCGGATCCTGCGGCGGCCATGAACTATCTGGAGTCTGCGGATTATCCGATTGTGCTGAAGGCGGACGGTCTGGCGCTCGGAAAGGGCGTCCTTATCTGCAGCACCAAAGAGGAGGCCATGGAGGGTGTTCGGACCATCATGCTGGATAAGAAATTCGGCGCAGCAGGAAACGAGCTGGTCATTGAGGAATTCATGACCGGCCGTGAGGTTTCCGCTCTTGCCTTTGTGGACGGGAGGAACTACCGCCTGATGACCTCCTCTCAGGATCATAAGAGGGCTTTGGACGGTGATCAGGGTCTGAACACCGGAGGAATGGGAACCTTTTCTCCCAGTCCGTTCTTCACAAAGGAAATCGAAGCGGTCTGTCATGAAACCATTTTCCGCCCGACCGTGGAGGCAATGGCCAAGGAAGGAAGGGAATTCAAGGGGGTTCTGTATTTTGGACTGATGCTGACCGAAAGCGGTCCGAGGGTGGTGGAATACAATACCAGATTCGGTGACCCGGAAACCCAGGTGGTGCTGCCGCGGATGGAAACGGACATCATTGACGTGTTCAATGCCTGCATCGACGGGACC
>CAYXAN010000260.1:0-3180 GCA_964461705.1 uncultured Sarcina sp.
ACTGCGGTAATGTCCGCGAATGGATGGTATGGCGCAATAGGTGCAGTTCTTATCGCAGCCCTCCGCGATCTTGAGATAACCGACAAAGCTCCCGACCGTAAGAATCTGCCTTGCAGCTGCAGGAGGCAGGTCCGGATCCCTCAGTATGGCTCTCTTAAGCTTCTTTCCCTCCTCCAGCTCCTGCAGAACCTGTCCCACGGATCCCTCCGCAGTGGTTCCGATCACGGCATCAACCTCGGGAATCAGCTTTAATATCTCATCACGGTAGCGCTGGGCAAGACACCCTGTGACAATGAGATGTTTTAAATTTGCAGTCTTCTTGAGCTGGGCAACGGCGAGAATTTCATCAATGCTCTCCTGCTTGGCCGAATCGATGAAGGCGCAGGTATTCACAACAGCAGCCTCCGCTTCGTTCTCGTCCTCCGTAAACGAACAATAGCCGCCATCCTTCAGAATGCCGGCCATCTTGCGTGTGTCCACGGTGTTCTTGTCGCAGCCAAGAGAAACAAACAGTGTCTTCACATTATGCTCTCTTTTTCCTGCAGGGAAATCCCCGCGCTTCATTCCTCTGCAACAAATTCTTCTGTATTGTCCTGTTCCTCAAGAACGCCGTCTTCTCCGGCATTCTCCGCCGCCTCTGTGGCAGCCAGAAGTTCCTCCGTCAGTCCATGCTCCAGAGCCCTTGCCGCTGCACGATCCGCCTCCTCATAGCTGCGGATTTCCTCTGCGTCCTGCGGCAGGATTTTAAGCATTCCCTCTTCCATCTCTTCCACTGCGATGGAGAGCGGCTTTTTGCCGTCTGTGTCAGCAATCATAGGGGCATCCCCGTCTACGATCTGACGCGCTCTCTTGGCAGTTGCCATAACCACGGAATAGCGGCTGTTGATCACAGGGGTTTCACCTTCCTCTACCCCTTCGTTTACAACGTTCATAAGATCTACATAAGAAGGATGAATCATTGATGTCTTATTCCTTTCTGATTCAGATTAACATACTGACACGGTAGTATAACATTTATTGAGCTCTGCTTCCAGTTCTTCCATCAATGCTTTTTGACGAAAGGTGGCATTCTTCGCCTCCTGAATGGTTCGATGCACCAGCTCCACTGCATCCTCCAGCGTATCGTTCACAATAAGGTATTCATACAGCGCCATCGATTTGGCTTCTTCCCGCGCGCGCTCCATGCGTTCCCGGATCACCTCCTCGGTTTCCGTTCCCCTTCCTGCAAGCCGGTTGTACAGCTCCTGCGCCGAGGGCGGTGTTACAAACAGAAGGATGGCGTCCGGTCTTTTTTTCTTAATCTGCATAGCGCCCTGAACCTCAATTTCCAGCAGCACATCCCTTCCCTCCTCAATGGCAGCCTCAACATACCTGCGCGGTGTTCCGTAGCAGTGATCCACGTAACCGGCGTGCTCGAGAAGACCGTCCTTGGCTACAAGATCGTCAAATTCCTGCTGGGAGAGGAAATAATAATCCACTCCGTTTACCTCTCCGGGGCGGGGCTTTCTTGTGGTTACGGACACGGACAGCGAGTACTCCGGATATTTCCGCAGAAGCTCCCGCATGATGGTTCCCTTCCCGGCGCCGGAAAAGCCGGAGATCACTGTAAGACTTCCTTCTTTTTTCATGTGCTGCACCTCTCCATGGCAGTGCTCTGTCTGCCTCTGCTGTCATTCCACGTTCTGTATCTGCTCACGGATTTTCTCGATGTCTGTTTTGATCTGAATGGCAATGTCTGCCGATTGTGCATTGCTGGTTTTCGAGAGGATGGTATTGGCTTCCCGATTCATTTCCTGTACAAGAAAATCCAGCTTCCGTCCGACGCTTTCGCCGCGTTTAAGCAGCTCGGCGCGCACTGCGTGAATATGACTTTCCAGACGCACCAGCTCCTCATCAACACAAACCTTGTCTGCATAAAAGGCGGCTTCCTGGAGAATTCTGGTCTCATCGACGGGAGCCTCCTTCAGGACCTCCTGCATGCGGTCAAACAGTCCTTTGCGGTATTGCTCCAGAATAACCGGCGCGTTGACACGAATCTCGCACACGGCCTTGTAAATTTCATCCAGCTTTCCAAGGAGATCCTCCGTAATAAAATCTCCCTCCCTGCCTCTTGCCGCAACAAACTGCCTGACTGCCTCGCGAACGCAGTCAAGGAGCGGTTCCAGAAGCTCCTCATTCTCACCGTTTCCTTCCGCAATCGTCAATACCTCCGGGTACCGGGCCAGCTGCTCTGCTGTCAGCTGCAGAGGAAGGCCGTATTCCTTTGCCATTTCCCGCATGCAGCTGACATACTCCCCTGCCAGCGCCCTGTTGTAGCAGACCCTTGTGTCTGTTCCTCCAAGATTCTCCAGTCCGATGTATACATCCACCTTTCCGCGCAGGACATTCTTCTGGATTTCTCTTCGAATGTCTGCCTCAAAGCAGTTCAGCTGCCGGGGCAGACGAATGCTCAGATCCAGATAACGATTGTTGACTGATTTCAGCTCCACGGTAAATTTGTGCTGCGAATTGGACATTTCTGCCCGTCCGTATCCCGTCATGCTCCTGGCCATTTTGTTCTCCTTGTCCGCCCGTCAGCTCTCCTGTGTGATTTCCTGCAGACCCGACGGATCTGCCTGCGCCACAATGGAATAGTTGGTATGATAGATCACATATCCCGGCCTTGCTCCCGCCGGCTTTTTCAGATTCCTTCGCTCCAGGTAATCAACCTCTACCCTTCCGGCCTCCCGCCCCTTGGAATAATAGGCAGCCAGTCTGGCAGCCTCCTCAAAGGCACGATCCGGCACCTCTTCAAAGGGGGTTTTGCCGGTTTTCAATATGACATGCGACCCTGGAATGTCGTTGGCATGAAACCAGATATCCGAAGGCCTTGCCGTATGAAAAGACAGCTCGTCATTCTGCAGATTGTTCTTACCCACATAGATATCATATCCGTCCGTAGAGCGATAATGCAGAGGCACGGACGCCGGTGTTCTGGAGCCTCCCCTTCCGCTTCCGGATCCTTTTGACGCATGGCGCCGGACGAAACCGGACTGCTCCATTTCCTTCCGGATCTGTGCCAAATCTCCCTCCGTCTGGGACAGATTCAAGGCTTCTCTGATATTCTCAAGCTGGTCGATTTCCGCCTTCACATCCTGCATCAGGGTTTCCAGAGCTTCCTGTGTTCTCTTGAGCTTGGTG
>CAYXAN010000261.1:0-3179 GCA_964461705.1 uncultured Sarcina sp.
TAGGCCTCCAGAGCCCATACCTCCATCTCTCCGAAACGCTGTCCGCCGAACTGTGCCTTACCGCCCAGAGGCTGCTGGGTCACCAGTGAGTAAGGGCCGGTGGAACGGGCATGGATCTTATCGTCGACCAGATGGTGCAGCTTCAGATAATGCATGAAGCCGATGGAGGTCGGATTGTCGAATTTCTCACCGGTGCGTCCGTCCCGCAGCTGAACCTTTCCGTCCGGAGTAATCGGAACGCCCTTCCATTCTTCCCTGTGATCCAGATGATCATGCAGATACTGCATCACCTCCGGCTCCACCTTGTCCTTGTATTCCGCCTCAAATTCCTCCCAGCTGCAGTTGACGTATTTGTTCGCCATCTCCAGCTGCTTGGTGATGTCCTCATGCGTTGCGCCGTCAAAGTTCGGGGTTGCAACATTGAAGCCGAGAACCCGGGAGGCCAGGGACAAATGCAGCTCCAGAACCTGTCCGATGTTCATTCGGGAAGGCACGCCCAGCGGGTTCAGCACAATATCCAGCGGACGTCCGTTGGGAAGGTAGGGCATATCCTCCACGGGCAGAATCCGGGAAACGACACCCTTGTTTCCGTGACGTCCTGCCATCTTATCGCCCACGGAGATCTTTCTCTTCTGCGCAATGTAGATGCGAACCGCCTTATTGACGCCGGGAGCCAGCTCATCGCCGTTTTCTCTGGTGAATACCTTTGTGTCCACGATGATGCCGTACTCGCCGTGCGGTACCTTCAGCGAGGTGTCGCGGACCTCTCTTGCCTTTTCACCGAAGATGGCGCGAAGAAGCCTCTCCTCCGCCGTCAGCTCGGTCTCGCCCTTCGGCGTCACCTTGCCGACCAGGATATCACCGGCGCGAACCTCCGCGCCGACACGGATCACACCGTCCTCGTCCAGATCCTTCAGCGCCTCCTCACCGACGCCGGGAACATCCCGCGTGATCTCCTCCGGCCCAAGTTTGGTGTCTCTGGCCTCTGCCTCGTATTCCTCAATGTGGATGGACGTATACACGTCATCCCTCACCAGCCGTTCGGACAGAAGAACCGCGTCCTCGTAGTTGTAGCCTTCCCAGCACATGAAGCCGATCAGAGGATTCTTTCCCAGAGCCAGAACGCCGTTCTGCGTGGAGGCGCCATCGGCAAGAACCGCTCCCTCCTCAAAACGGTCCCCTGTATTCACGACAGGCTTCTGATTGTAGCAGTTGGACTGGTTGGAGCGAAGATATTTGGTCAGCTCAATATCCTCTGTCGTATCGTCATCATATCTTACGGAAATCTTCGTGCCGTCAACAAAGGTGACAACACCGCCCTTCTCCGCGATCACGCACACGCCGGAATCCCTTGCCGCCTTTTCCTCCATTCCTGTCCCGACAACCGGAGCCTCCGTGGAAATCAGCGGAACGCCCTGACGCTGCATGTTGGAGCCCATCAGCGCGCGGTTTGCGTCATCGTTCTGCAGGAAGGGAACCAGGGACGTTGCAACCGAGAAGACCATTCGGGGAGACACGTCCATGTACTGGAACGCAGTTCTGGGATACGACGAGGTCTCCGTGCGGTAACGTCCGGAAGCATACTGATCCACAATGTATCCTTCCTCATCCAGCACCGTGCTGGCCTGTGCCACATGGTAATTATCCTCTTCGTCCGCCGTCATGTAGACCACCTCGTCCGTAACACGAGGGCCCTTCGGATCGTTCTGATCGATCCTGCGGTAGGGTGCCTCAACGAAGCCGTACTGATTGATCTTGGCGAAGGATGCCAGAGAGTTGATCAGACCGATGTTGGGGCCCTCCGGTGTCTCAATGGGGCACATACGTCCGTAATGTGTATAGTGTACGTCACGCACCTCAAAGCCTGCGCGGTCTCTCGACAAGCCGCCGGGGCCAAGGGCAGACAGACGTCTCTTGTGTGTGATCTCAGACAGCGGATTGTTCTGATCCATGAACTGAGACAGCTGGGAGGAGCCGAAGAATTCCTTGACGGCAGCCTGTACCGGCTTGATGTTGATCAGTGCCTGAGGCGAAATCTCCTCGGAGGCATCATGGGTGGTCATCCTCTCACGAACCACACGCTCCAAGCGGGAAAGACCGATGCGATACTGATTCTGCAGCAGCTCACCGACACTGCGGATGCGGCGGTTTCCCAGATGGTCGATATCGTCATCTGTGCCGATGCCGAACTCCAGATGCATGTTGTAGTTGATGGAGGCCAGAATGTCCTCCTTTGTAATGTGCTTCGGAATCAGCTCACGGACACTCTTGCGCAGAGCCTCTGCCAGAGCCTCCGGATCCTCGTTGTCCTGATACTGAATCAGGATCTCGCGAAGCGCAGGATAATACACGTCCTCCGTGATGCCCAGCTCCTTCGGCTCGCAGTCCACAAAATGTGTAATGTCCACCATCAGGTTGGACAGAACCTTGATGCGGTCGCGGCTGTCGGTCTGCAGCCATACATAGGGAATGGCCGCATTCTGAATCTCGTCCGCCATTTCCCGGGTGACGGTGTCCCCGGCATTTCCGAGGATATCGCCGTTGGCCTCATCCACCACATCCTCCGCCAGTACGTGGCCGACAATGCGGTTGCGCAGAGCAAGCTTCTGATTGAATTTGTACCGTCCGACCTTCGCCAGATCGTATCTTCTCGGATCGAAGAACATGGCGTTGATCAGGCTGTCTGCGCTCTCGACGGAAAGGGGCTCACCGGGACGGATCTTTTTGTACAGCTCAAGAAGACCCTCCTCGTAGGAATGAGCAGGATCCTTGGTAAAGCTGCCGCGAAGCTTGGGCTCGTCGCCGAACATGTCGATGATTTCCTCATCGGTTCCGACACCCAGTGCACGAATCAGAACCGTGACCGGCACCTTTCTGGTGCGGTCCACGCGGACATAGAAGATGTCGTTGGAGTCCGTCTCGTACTCGAGCCACGCGCCGCGGTTCGGGATGACAGTGCAGGAATACAGCTCCTTGCCGTATTTGTCCTTATCGATTCCGTAATAAATGCCAGGGGAGCGGACCAGCTGGGAAACGATGACACGCTCCGCACCGTTGATGACAAAGGTTCCTGTCTTGGTCATTAACGGCAGGTCGCCCATGAAGATCTCAGCTCCTTCACCTCCTTCTTGTTCTCCTTGTCATACAGACGAACTCTGGCGCGAAGGGGAGCCGCATAG
>CAYXAN010000262.1:0-3179 GCA_964461705.1 uncultured Sarcina sp.
AGCCTCGCGAGAGAGGCCATTAAGGAAACACTGATTAAATCAGCATTTCCTTAGGAAATCAAGAGCATGTTACGAAGTCTTTATATCTGGAGGGGACAATGAGCAAAGTAAAGCCTCAGCATTATAACAGTAAAACCTATTACATCGGGACGATCGCGAGCATCATCGCCATGTTCCTTGCACCTGCATTACTGAAGCCGTGGGCACCGGAAATCACACAGGAGGGGGTCAGCGTGGTGTGTATTTTCATCGGGTGCATCATCGGGTTTCTTACCAATCATGACCTGATCCTGTCATCCATGCTTGCCATGGGTTCATTGGTAATCTACGGAATCTATACACCGAGCGGCGTCATTTCGGCATTCATGGGAATGTCCATTATCTGGCAGGTGATCACGCTCTTCGCCCTGTGCTATGTCATTGTCCGGGACGGTACCGGCGAGACCATTGCAAGATACCTGCTGACGAGGAAGATTACGCAGAAGGCACCGGCGGTGATGGTGCTCATCCTGCTGCTGGCCATCGGACTGGCCAGTGCCTTCATGGGAGTCTGGGGAGCCCTGATCGTATTCCTTCCGCTGCTGGAGGGAATATACGAAGAAGCGCATATGGATTCAAAGAGTGATCTGGCACGTCTTCTCTCTCTTGGCGCATACATCGTTATGTGTGTTTCACCCGGGGCACTCGGTCGTATGCAGGGAGGAAATCTGGCGCTCAACCAGTATTTCCTGGATGCCGTCGGGAAGGATGTCATGGGTCTGGATTTTGTGGTGACGGCATTTGCACTCGTTGTTGTTTTCGTCATTGTCTTCACGTTGGCTTTGAAATTTATTTTCAAGTGTGATCTCAGCGTTTTCTCGAAGGTGGATTTGCGGTCAACCATCGGGGAGGACAATAGTAAGCTCAGCCGCAGGCAGGCATATCCGCTCATTGCCTTTCTGGTGATTGCAATTTATTCCTTTACCTCTACATACTGGCCGGATGCCGGCTTTATCGGCGGCTTAAAGAGCCTTGGAACCGTCCTTTTCACCACGATTGTTCTTGCTGTTCTGACGCTGGTTCGGGTTGACGGAGAGCAGATTTTCGAACCGGGAACGGCCTTTAAGGAGGGAGTCAACTGGCCGATCGTGATGGCAATTGCCTCCATGGCGACCATCGGCGGTCAGCTTGTCAGTGATGATTTCGGCGTAAAGGCCTGGCTTTCCAGAGTGCTGGGAGGCATCATGGGCAGCTCCAATGGAATCGTTCTGCTGATCCTTGCTACGATTTTGACCACCTGCTTGACGAACTTCTTCTCCAATACGGCAACGGGCTATGTCATGGCAGCCCTCTGCGCGGCAATCTCCGAACCGATCGTGGCTGCCGGCTTCAACATCACGGCTGTTGCGGTAGCGATCACCATGTCCTCACAGGTCGCCTATCTGACCTATGCATCGAGCGGTCAGGCAGCCATCCTTCTTTCCAGAGACAACATGGACGACAAATTCATATGGACAAAGGGATTGGTGGTGCTGGTTCTGTGGATTGTTGTCACCATTGCCGTCTGCAGCATCTGCGCCCTTGTGTAAGGGGGAAGAGGCATTTGGCAATGCGTCCGTTTGGGTAGGAGGAGAGTTGAACTATGTCACTGATTCATGTAGAAACGGAAAGCGGCCCGGTGACGGGAATCCCCGCTTATGAGAGTACCATCACGGTTTTTAAAGGAATCCCTTACGCACAGGCTCCGACAGGGAGTCTGCGCTGGAGGGCTCCGCAGCCGGCTAAGCCCTGGGAAGAGCCGCTTTTGGCGTATTCCTATCGGGGAATGCCTTGTCAGTCCATTTCCGGCGAGGAGGCCAGGTCCTACGGCCTGGGCGTATGGAAGCCCGACGAAGACTGCCTTTATCTGAATGTATGGACACCGGCCGAGGCAGCGGAGGATCAGCTCCCGGTCCTTGTCTGGATTTACGGAGGATCCTACAAAACAGGTTCCATGACAAACTGTCTGATTCACGGTGAGGAATTTGCCAAACGCGGAATCATTGTTGTCACATTTAATTACAGGGTCGGACCGATTGGCTATCTTTGCCATCCGGAGCTTTCCGCGGAAAATGAGAAGGGTCTGTGCGGCAATTACGGAACGCTGGATCAGATTGCGGCGCTTAAGTGGGTACACAGGAACATCGCGGCCTTCGGCGGAAGTCCTGACAAAATTACCATCATCGGTCAGTCGGCCGGAGCTCATTCCGTCATGACCATGTGCAATACCCCGCTCACAAAGGGACTTTTCCGACAGGCCATCATAGAAAGCACGGCAGGCCTCAGTGCAATGTATTACCAGGATGAGCAGTCCATGGAGGATGGAGCCGCGGAGGGGGTCGAGATGCTGAAACGGCTGGGTGTCTCCTCCATTGAGGAGGCGCGCACGCTTGATGCCTCCTACATCACCGAACAGCTGGTCAACGTGAAGCTGTCCAGCCATGCACCGTGGTTTCCGAAGACAGACGGCTATGTGCTGCCAAAGGGCACCATTTCCAATATCATGGCAGGCGGACAGCACAGGATCAAGTATCTTTGCGGCTCCAACAGCGAGGAAACAGGCAATATGCCTGGCTTCTTGAGTGATGATCCGAAGCGGGTACAGGAGTTCGCAAGGATCATGTTCGGAAGGGATGTGGACGGATACCTTAAGACCTGTGATCTTTCCGACAAAGAGGCGGTCAGGAGGACGATTTTTGAGGAATACAACAACGATAAGCTGACGGCGCTGCTCGCATGGCAGGAGCTGGAGAGCCGCCGCGGAGGGGAAAACTTTTATCAGTATTACTTCACGAAAAAGCAGCCGGGCACGGGCTTTGGAGCCTGTCACGGGGCGGAGCTGCCGTACGTGTTCAAGACGCTGGAGGATGCGGGACTGCCGTACGACGGAACCGATTATGACCTGGCTGGCATCATCCATTCCTACTGGGTTAATTTCATCAAAACCGGGGATCCGAACGGACCGGGACTTCCTGCATGGGAGAGATACAGCACAAAGAAATCTCAGATCATGGAGCTGGGAGAGTCGGTTGGAATGATTGACGTCCCGTGGAATCAGCAAAGGAAGTTTATCGTAAACTATATGCTCAAAGAGGCGGAAGAGATTTAGGGATACGCTGATTAAAGCGTTTCCCTCGCCGGATCCCAGCTGCGAAGCAGCA
>CAYXAN010000263.1:0-3172 GCA_964461705.1 uncultured Sarcina sp.
CCCGGAGTTTCGGTATCTTAAGGACGTGCTGCTGCGCAAGCTAAGGAAACGCTGACGGCAATAGGATAAAACAGGATGGCAGGTTTGACGTATTCGGAAACGGAATATCAGGAAGCGATGGACCGAATGGCCCGGGAAGCGGCAAGGGAGCTTCAAAAGATGGCGCACCCATCGGCGGCAGAGCGCGGAAGACGCCTGGCAAGAAGGGCGCTGCGGCGGTCTGTCGGTTCATCTGACCCGATCTTCTGGCCGGCAGGACTTTTGATGCTGGGGCTTGTGGAGGCCGGGCATTATGCGGAGGCAGAGGAATACCTTGCGCCGTGGATATCCGGCGGAATGCCGGTGCAGAATCCGGACGATGCCATTACCGGTGTGGTGCTTCTTCGCCTGTATCAGGAAACCGGGAGGGATTGCTATCGGCAGGCGGCAGACCGCATCCTGCAATATCTGCAGGCCTCCAGGAGGGATGCGGAGGGCGCCGTTGTCTACGGGCAGCGAAGCGGCAATGACTGGATCTATGCGGACGGCACAGGACAGGTTTCCATGTTCCTGTCTGCGTGCGGACATTCCGATGAGGCGCTGCAGCAGCTGCTGCTCTTTGCTTCTCACGGAATCGATGAGCGGTCAGGACTCCCCTACCACGGATACGATGCGGCATCCGGCCTGTGTCACGGCATCATCGGCTGGGGCAGGGCTGTGGGCTGGCTGATGCTGGGAATTGCGTCATATACTGTGGACACGATGACACCGAAAGGTGAGGACAGACTGCCGGAGAGCGATAGAGAAGGCATTCGCTCGGAAAGCAGAAGGAACGGAGAGGACAGAAGGCTGCAGGGCTGCGGAGAGGATGGCCCGCTTCGGCAGCTGCAGCTGCTTTTGACAGCCATGCGGGAGCGCAGACGGAAGGATGGCCTCTTTTCCTGGCAGCTGGATTGCCGGAAGGGACCTCTGGACACCTCGGCCAGCGGCATGATTTACTATGCACTGCAGTGCATGGAGGAGCAGGCGGCACCCTTTACCCAGGATGATCTTGACCTTGCGGCGAATGCACTGCTGTCGCAGGTGGATGAGAGGGGCCGTGTCCTGCAGGCTTCTGCGGAGTGCATTGATTTTGCCCAGTATGTCCAGAGGTACGGATGCTACCCCTGGGGACAGGGAGCCGTGCTGGCCTTCCTGGCCGTGTGGGGAAGACATCGGATCGGGAAAACGTCGGGCCGGTAAGGCATGGAACCGGGAAAATATCGGATCGGCAGGGCATTGGAACGGGAAGGTATCGGATCGGTAAGGGAAGGGGAAACCGGCATTAGGGAAACGCTGATTTAATCAGCGTTTCCTTAGAGAAGAGCGGTTTGAAAGACCTGTCCCAAAGAGGTGATAAAGCAAAGGATGATCATTGTAGAGATAAAGGGCGGCCTGGGAAATCAGATGCAGCAATATGCCCTGTATTGCAAGCTTCGGAGCATGGGAAAGGAAGCAAAGATCGACCTTTCCTGGTTTGAAGCGGACCATCAGAAGGAGATGCTGACGCCGCGCAGCTGTGAGCTGCTGCGTTTTCGCAATCTCCCCTATGAGGTCTGTACGAAAGAGGAGAGGCAGGAGCTTCTGGGCAGCGGCTCGATCTGGGGCAGGGCGGCAAGGAAGCTTCACCTGGCATCAAGGAGTGCGGGGAAGCGCTTTGTTGAGGAAAAGATGTTCCATCCGGAAATCTTTCATCTGGAGGACGCCTATCTGGACGGGTATTTTGCCTGCACCAAATACTATGAAGACATTCTGGAGGAGCTGCGGAAGGTCTTTGTCTTTCCTCCCAGCGTCATTCCGGAGGTGAATGCCCGAAACCGGGCGGTTATTCAGGAGATGGAGGATGCGTATACCTTTTCCTGTGCGGTACACCTTCGGCGGGGGGACTATCTGCAGGAGGAAAATGCGTCGCTTCTGGGGGGCATCTGCACCGAAAGCTATTATCAGGAGGCCATTGACTACACGGAACGGGCCGTAGCGGCCATGGGAAGCGGCAGGAATATCCACTTCTATATTTTCTCCGACGATCCCACCTATGCAAAAGCCTGTCATTTCGGCAACTACGGCGAGGCCGTAACCGTGTGCGACTGGAATGAGGACGAGGACAATATGCTGGATATGCAGCTGATGTCTCACTGCAACGGGATCATTGCCGCCAACTCCACCTTTTCGTTCTGGGGAGGCAGGCTGAATGCCCGGGAGCCGAGAATCCTGATTCGGCCCCTGAGGCACCGCAACAATCAGATCCCGGATCCGGACAGAATGCGGGATTACTGGAAGGGCTGGACCTTTGTCGACACGGACGGGAGAATTGTGTGATGGCAGACTCGGAGAAGAGCACTCATAAGCCGGGACAGAGCGTCCGCAAAGGATCCCTTCTTACAGCCGGGATCATCGTGATCTCCATTGTTCTTGCGGTTGCCCCGAGCCTTCGGAGCGGGGTGTATGTACATGGAGATCTGGCCTTTCATTTAGGAAGGATCGAAAGCCTTTACCAGGGCCTTCGGGCCGGTGTCTTTCCGGTGAAGGTTCATTCTGCCCTAGCCAACGGCTTTGGCTACGGCGAGGGATTTTTCTATCCGGATGCCTTGCTGTATTTTCCGGCGATTCTTCGCCTTTTGGGGCTGTCGCTCGAGTACAGCTATAAGATTTATGTCGTATCCGTGATCGTGAGCACCTGGCTTATCATGTATGTGTCATTGAAACGGATACTGTACAGAAAGAGCACCTTTTTATGTGCTTGCGGAGCCTGTGTCTATGTGCTCTCCTTTCGGTTCATGCATTCTGTCTATGAGTACGGCTCAGTGGGCTCGTACACAGCGATGGCGTTTATTCCCATGGCGATCAGCGGCCTTCTGATGGTGCTCTTTCGGCCATATCAGAAAAGAGACCTGATCCGGCTGACGGCCGGCATCTCGTTTGTCGTGCTGTCGCACAGCACATCCGCCCTCATAACCATCGCCTTCATGCTGCTGCTGTTTCTGCTTGGCATACGAAGGCTTTCCAAAAGGAAGATGCTGCATCTGGTGCTGTGTGCGGTCTGCGGAATGCTGGCAACGATCGGGTACTGGCTGCCCGCCCTGGAGCAGGCCTGCGATCAGTCATTTTATCTGAACTCACATCCGGCGTATCTGCTGACGGACAATCTTCTGGA
>CAYXAN010000264.1:0-3170 GCA_964461705.1 uncultured Sarcina sp.
TTGTGACGGCTTCAACGCTTTCGGATCGAATGCAAGGATAGACGAAAAGACGGACGCAAGGACACGGAAGGAAAGGACGGAGGAAAAAAGTCTTCAGGACGCAGAGAAGCTGGGAACAGAGGATCAGATGGCTGAATTTATGTTTCTGGGGCTTCGCCGGATGAAGGGGGTTTCGAGAAGAGCTTTTGCACAGAAATTCGGTACATCGATGGAGTCTGTTTACGGAGCTGTGATAAAACGATATCTGGGACTGGGACTTTTAAAGGAGCAGGACGGCAGAGTAATGCTGACGGATCAAGGAATTGATATCAGCAACCGCATCATGGCGGATTTCCTGTTGTGATCAGCGGAAGGCATGGTAAAATGAACGCGTTTAAGACAGGGACAATGGACATATTTAAGGCAGGAGCTCTGCAGGCTTTTTCGAAGGCCGGGGGTTATGCAGACGAACGGGAAAAAGGGAGGATACGGGTGAAGCACTTAATGAAGGGAATAAAGCTTGCGTTTTTAGCCGTTGCGGCGGCGATATTGATGAGCGTGACGCCGGCAGAGGGAACACAGGTGCAGGCAGCGGCAATAAGCGGGATTGATGTCAGTGCCTATCAGGGAGATATCAACTGGTCTGCAGTGGCAGCAAGCGGCGTTAAATTTGCGATGATCCGTTTAGGAAACACCAAATATGGAATGGACTCTAAATTTGCTCAAAACGTGGCAGGAGCCAATGCCGCCGGCATTCGCGTGGGTGTCTATGTCTATTCGTATGCACTGACGGATGCAGAGGCTGCAGCGGATGCACAGCTTGCGGTTGCCGCCATGAAAAATCTGCCGGTCAGCTTCCCCGTGGCGATCGATATCGAGGATTCCACCCAGAGTACGCTGTCCGATGCACAGCTTTTGTCCATCGCCAACACATTCTGCTCGATCGTTTATGCGAACGGGTACCAGCCTATGGTGTACAGCTATAAGAACTGGCTTGCGACCCGTATGAGTTCGGCAGCGTGGGACCGATGGGTCGCAAACTACAGTGATTCCATCGGTCTTTCCGGGACAATGTGGCAGTATACATCGAGCGGCTCGGTGACAGGGATTGCAGGCAACGTGGATATGGATTATGTGCTGAAGGACTATTTCACCAGCATTCCCGCCAACGGACTTTCTGTTCAGGGCGGCAAGACCTATTATTTTGTCAATTACCGCAAGCAGTTCGGCCTCCAGACCATCGGCGGGCTGCAGTTCTTCTTTGACGGAACCGGCGCTATGGTTCAAAACCAGACGACGACAGACGGGCAGGGCAATATCATTCGTATCTGCAGGGACGGCCACGTGGTGGTCATTACAGCCGCCGCGCAGGCGCAGGCTGCGCAGCTGAAGGCAGTGTCCGATCAGCAGGCAGCGATTCTTGTGCAATATCAGGCGGTTCAGACAGCCGCAGCCCAGACGACGCAGGCTGCCCTGACACAGTATCAGACGCTGCAGGCAGCGGCTCAGCAGGCAGCAGTCAATGCCCAGACGGCAGCGGCCAATGCAGCGGCTCTTCCTACGACAGAGAATCTGAATCTGCAGGCTGCCGCAGCCGTTCAACAGCAGCAGGCCAAGGCAAACGCTGCTGCGGCGCTTCAGACCCTGACGCAGTACCAGACAGCTGAGGCGGCAGCAGCGCAGCAGGTCACAAGCCAGACACAGATTGCGGCAGCCGCAAAGGCTGCAAGTGACGCGGCGCAGCTAGCAATTGTTGTTCCGGACTAGGGAGTCTTTGATTTCACCGCCATTTCCCCGAACATTCCGCCGGGCGACGGTTTCTGCAACCGCACGGATTACGAAATTACGAAACTGTCGGCAAGCCTCTTTTGACGCCTCAAAATCTCAGATATAATGATCTGAGTAGGGGGCTTCAGATGATATGAGGCTCCGGATTGTGACTGCTTACGGAGGATATGAACGATGAAATTCACTGATGGTTTCTGGCTGCGAAGTGAGAATGTACAGGCTTCCTATGCAAGTCAGGCATTCACGGTCGAGGCAATTCCGAACGGGATGCGGATTGCCGCACCGGAGAGGCCGATCCGCTCCCGCGCAGATGCGCTGGATGTGGCGGTTCTTTTCATTGATATCGTGTCTGCAGGTCATAATGATGTTTCAATGACCGCAAGCCACTATATGGCCTATGACGCAAAGGAGCCGCGTTTTGAGCTGACACAGAACCCGGATCCGGTATCGCTGGAGGTAAATGATGCCGAGGCCGTGATGACGGCAGGAGATATGACGGTCCGTGTGAACAGGGAGAACTGTGCGATTACCTTTGAGGCGGAAGGCAGGATTCTCACCGGAACGGGCTTTCGCAATATCGGCTATATGCGCGTAGATAAAAAGCCGGCTCCTCTTCGCATGGATCCTCATTATTTCGAACAGGATTACCGGCCGTATATGCTGACGGAGCTGTCTGTGAAGCCGGGAGAGACCATCTATGGCTTCGGAGAGCGCTTCACTCCGTTTGTGAAAAACGGGCAGGTGATCAATATCTGGCATGAGGACGGCGGAACTGCCAGTGACATCGGATATAAGAATATTCCGTTTTATATGAGCAGCGAAGGATACGGTGTGTTTACGGATCATACCGGACCTGTGTCATACGAGGTGTGCTCGGAGAAGGTGGGGTATGTCGGATGCTCGGTTCCGGGCGAACAGCTTCGGATGCACATCATGTACGGCCGGACACCGGCGGACATCATTCAGGTATATACGGCATTGACCGGCCGGCCGGCACTTCCCCCTGCATGGAGCTTCGGTCTGTGGCTTTCTACCAGCTTTAAGCCAAGCTACGATGAGAATACCACCAATGAGCTGATCGGAGGCATGCAGGAAAGACACATTCCTCTGCGCGTATTTCATTTTGACTGCTATTGGCTGAAGGCCCTCCACTGGTGCGATTTCACCTGGGACTCTGAGGTCTTCTCTGATGTAGAGGGAATGCTGAAGCGTTACCATGAAAAAGGACTGAAGCTTTGCTGCTGGATCAATCCGTATGTGGCACAGAACACGGAAATGTTCGAGGAAGGCGTAAAGAAAGGCTACTTCCTTATGCGCAGGGACGGCAAGGGAGTGAAGCAGATTGACAACTGGCAGCCGGGCATGGCCCTGGTGGACTTCACCAACCCGGAAGCCAATCGGTG
>CAYXAN010000265.1:0-3167 GCA_964461705.1 uncultured Sarcina sp.
CATCGGAAGCTGCAAAGGAAAGTCCGGTGCTCACGGAGAGCGGATTCGTCTCACAGGAGGATACTTCCGAGACATCGGATGCATTCGATGATCCGGCGGATTCGTCGGAAGCTGCGTACACAGAAAGTGAGGATGGGCAGGACCATACTCAGACAGAAGAAAACGCCGGCAGCAAGGCGGACGAAACGGTGTCGGATGCTGAAACAACGCAGATCTACGTGGATGTTTGCGGAGCGGTGGAAAATCCGGGGGTCTATTGCCTGAAGGAAGGAGACCGGGTTGTGGATGCCGTGCAGGCAGCGGGCGGTTTTGCCCTGCATGCGGCAGAAACCAGTGTCAATCAGGCAAGGATTCTGACGGATCAGGAGCAGCTCTATGTTTACACTAAGGAGGAGCTGGAGGCGATAGAGAGCGGCGAGTACTCGGGGAGTTCTGCAGGAGGAGCCTCGTCGGGCATGCTGACGGCCGGAAATACCGGAGGGACAGCTGCAGGCGGCTCTGCGGCCACGGGAGCCTCCGGTGGAGCAGCGACAGGGGCTGAGGATGGCCGAATGGATTTGAACACGGCAACCGCGGCGCAGTTGGAAACGCTTCCCGGCATCGGAGAGGCCAAGGCAAGGGCAATCGTGGCCTATCGGGAGGAAAACGGATCTTTTCGTTCTGCACAGGAGCTGAAAAATGTATCCGGAATCGGGGATGCCACCTATGCGAAGCTGGAGGCATACATCACGGTCCGATAAGTGGCTTCCGGAAACCCTTCGGCGGAATACACAAGGAGAGATGATGGCGACAAGGATATTGATTGTCGATGATGAAAAGCTGATCGTAAAGGGACTTCGTGTGAGTCTGGAAAACGATGACTATGAGGTGGATACAGCTTATGACGGCCAGGAGGCTCTGGATAAGATCCGTCAGAACACCTATCATCTTGTCCTTCTGGATGTGATGCTTCCTGTCATGGACGGCACGGAGGTGTGTCGGAGGGTGCGGGAGTTTTCAGATATTCCGATCATTATGGTGACGGCCAAAAGCGAGGACATGGATAAGATTCTCGGCCTGGAATACGGTGCAGATGATTATGTAACCAAGCCGTTTAACATCATGGAGCTGAAGGCAAGAATCAAGGCGATTCTGCGCCGCATGAAGAAATCGGCGCCTCCCTCGGAGGAGAAGTCCGTCCTGCAGATCGGTGATTTCTGCATGGATCTTGACAATCGCAGCCTTCGCATCGGAGAACGCAGGATATCCCTCACGGGAAAGGAATTTGAGCTGCTGGAGCTTCTTGCATCCAGTCCCGGAAAGGTTTACGGGAGGGCAAAGCTTCTGCAGCTGATCTGGGGGCAGGATTATCCCGGAGATGAGAGAACGGTAGATGTTCATGTGCGAAGACTTCGGGAGAAAATTGAACCCAATCCGTCAGAACCGGTGTATGTACAGACCCGATGGGGAGTTGGCTATTATTTTCAGGAGATATCCGGATCGTGCGCAAAGGATGGAATGCGATACAAAACATTGTGAGAAGGCTTCCGCTTCTTCACAGTCTCCGACTCAGAATATTTCTTCTTTCTTTTCTGCTTGGAAGCATTCCGTGTCTCATCCTGCAGGCAGTGATTCTGTCCAGCTACGAAGCGCGGGAGATCAGCCTTCAGACAAGTGAGGTGCAGACGCAGCTTCGAGTGCTGGCCAATCATTTGCTGACCTACGATTATCTGAATCATCCGGATTCATCTATTGTGGACGCGGAACTGGAACAGTTTGCGTCCTTTTATGATGGGCGGATTCTGGTGATCAACCGGAATCTGAGGGTAGTGAAGGACACCTTCGACATGTCTACGGGAAAGACCGTGGTATCCGGCGACGTGGTGCGCTGCCTTCAGCAGGGGAATAAGGGAATCAGTGCCACCTATGTGAAAGAGGACGGGTATCTGGAGGTCATAGTGCCGGTCAGTGAGACAAAGGCCCTGGAAAATCAGGATTATGCCGGAGAGGGCGGTCAGGAGGAGGACGGCCCGTGGGGCGTGCTTCTTGTAAGCGTGTCGACGGATTTCATTGCCGCGGCCCTGGATATCCTGAAGCAGAGATTTCAGCTGCTGTGGATGATGCTGACGGTGGTCACGTTTGCCGCTTCGGTATGGGGCTCCGGAAGGCTGGTTCGACCCATCCGGCGGCTGATTGCGGCGGTCGGTGATGTTCAGGCCGGCTATACCTCGGCAGAGGTCCGATGTGAGGAGTATTGGGAGACAAGGGAGCTGGCGGCATCCTTCAATGATGTCACGGCGAAGATGAGAACCCTCGTGGAATCCAGACAGGAGTTCGTTTCCAACGTATCCCATGAATTGAAAACTCCGATGACCAGTATGAAGGTGCTGGCGGACTCCCTGCTTCAAATGGGGGAAGAGGTGCCGCCGGAAATGTATCGGGAGTTTCTGCAGGACATCGATGGAGAGCTGGATCGGGAGAACCGGATGATAGAGGATCTCCTGACGCTGACAAAGCTGGATCAGAAGCAGGGCGGAATGCACATTTCCATGATTGACATCGGAGAGCTTATTCTGACGGCGGCAAAGAGAATCCGACCGTTGGCCGAGCAGAAGGATATTGAGCTGGTGGTGGTGAGAGAAAGGGAAATCTTCGCCGAGGTGGATGAGAACAAGATGACCACCATTCTTACCAATCTTATGGAAAATGCGGTGAAGTACAATCGGGAACGGGGGACGGTGACGGTGACGCTGGATGCGGACAACAAGCAGTTTTCCGTTTCGGTGAAGGATACCGGCATCGGGATTCCGAAGGAGGCGCAGGAGAAGGTGTTTGAACGCTTTTATCGTGTGGATTCCTCAAGATCCCGTGAAATCGGCGGAACCGGGCTGGGATTGTCCATTGTACGGAGCGCCGTCTTGCTGCATCGGGGAAGCATTCAGGTGGAATCCGGGGAAGGGCTGGGAACAGAAATCAGGATTTCCATTCCGCTGACCTATGCAGAGCATACAGGAGAAGATCATGCATAGGTATCGTCTGGCAGCTATCTTTCTTATATGCCTTTGTGTTTGCGCAGGCTGCGGCACAAAAGAGGAGCGCGGCAGCGGTCTGCAGCTGTATTATCTTAATGCGGATCAGACCTCACTGCAGGGACGGGATTACATGCCGTCCGGGGGAAGAAGTACGAA
>CAYXAN010000266.1:0-3163 GCA_964461705.1 uncultured Sarcina sp.
CGAATTCCGGCTCGGCCAGAACCTCCTGCAGTGAAGTGCTCGCACGGATCTGGTCCGAAATGTACCGCATATTCTGCACATAGCTGGTCAGAAAGTTCCCTGCCTGTGCCAATGCCTGCTCCGTGCTGTACTGAAGCTGCTGTGTAAAGCGGCGCTGCATGTAGCTTCCCGCCGCAAGATAGGTCAGAAAGCTGATGGCAATGATCGGCACCGAAAAGGCGATGGTCATTTTCTGCCGCATGGAGCAGCCCCGGATCCACATCCGAAGCCGTTCTATGTATTTCTTTTCTCTTCCCCCGAATCTTCTCATAAGCTCTCCCGGTATTCCTTCGGTGATACGCCTATGACCTTTTTAAATGTCCTGGAAAAATATTTGGGATCCTCATAGCCGACCTTTTCCGCCACCTCGTAAAGCTTGTAGCGGGGATCCGCCAGCAATTCCCTGGCCCGCTCCATCCGGCGCTCCGTGATGTACTGACCCACCGTGCAGCTGATATTTTTGCTGAAAAGAGAGGAAAGGTAGGCCGGTGAGAGCGACACCAGCTCCGCCAGCAGATTCAGGGACAGCTCACGATCTCCCAGATGCTGATGGATATAATCGCAGACCGCGCGCAGCTGATAGTTGCCCTTATCGTCCGAATCCCTGCGAAGCGCATAGGAATTCCAGCCCTTATACTCAAGATATCTCTGGGCATCCGCCGCATCCCGGTAGGCCAGCGGAATCTGCCTCCGCCCGCTGCACTCGCCGCTTGCGGAAACGAACCATTTCCGATCTTCCTCTGCACTTTTTGGAGTTGCGCGTTCCGGAGCTGCCTTGGCACAGACGGGAGCTTTCCCTGCGAAATCTGCATCACTTGCATCATCCGCATCATTCGCATAATCGGCATAATCGGCATAAGAAAGAATCCTCCGGCAGGCCTCTCGGATCTGCTCCTCCTCCCACGGTGCCGTGCGGCAGATCAGGACAGCATAATATTCCTCTGTGATATGATCCGCCAGAAGCTGGCCGAAATCGCTCCCGTACTCCCTTCCCAAATCCGCCGCAAGCCCGGCGCAGATGTCGTCAAAATGCTCCACCTTGCGGTTTTTGGCCTGCAGTACAAACATCACATAATGACGGTACAGCCCCTCGTTCTCTGTGTTCTCCCATCGTCCGGGGTCCATGATGAGCGCATGCAGGATGGATCTCTTCAGGTGTCTGGTTCTGCGGATTTCCTGTATTGCCTTCCGAAGGACCTTGGCAAGCTCCTCCGGATCGACCGGCTTTTCCACATACCCGGCTACGCCGATGGAGATGGCCGCCTGCAGATACTCCTTGTCCGTATAGCCGCTGATGAAAATGATCTGGACATCCGGAAGCCTCTCCCGAAGAGCCGCTCCCAGCTGCGTTCCGTCCATCCCCGGCATTCGGATGTCCGATAAAACCAGCTCCGGCCGGTACCCGTCCAGAAGGCGTAAGGCCTCCTCTGCGCTTGCCGCAGAGCGCACCTCTTCGATGCCGTACTCCTCCCATCGGACATGCCTTACAAGGCCATTCCGAATGGCCGCCTCGTCCTCTACAATCAATGCCCGCATTCCGGTACCCCCCTCCAAACAATCACTTCCGCTTACACGTCCGCACATTTCGGAACAGGGTCATTATCTGACATATTTTAAAAAAATGCCACTCACACCGGCTCCGTTGTCATTCCGGCTATTCTTTTCCGGTAAATCGAATCTCCTCCCGCTCCTTCTCAACGGTTCGATCCATCGACAGGACAACAATGGTATCCGGTGCCTTTTCCATCTCAGGAAGCCCTATCTTTGTTCCCATCTCCGTTTTGGTGATCTCCAGCTCTGCTCCGCTAAGCAGCTCCGCCTTTAATACAGAGCTGCCGATGTCCGGAAGGATGCAGCTGCGGAATGCCTCCGTATCCAGAATGTGCAGATAAACCCTGCTGTCCCGGCAGGTACTCCCATACACGTTGTCCACCGGCTCATACGGTCCTGCTGCCGTGTTGTAGATGCTTTCCCCGTACTTGCGAAGCCATTCCCCTACCTCGTGGATCCTTTCGCGAATTTCTGCGGAAACCTGTCCGTTTTTGTCCGGTCCGATATTGACCAGCCAGTTTCCTCCGCGGCAGACCACGTTAATCATCATTCGAATCAGCCAGTCTAAATCCGAAACCGGATCATCCTGCATCCATCCCCAGGAGCAGCCGGAACAGATGCACATGTTTTTCTCCCACAGCACCGGAATGATTTTCCCTGCAATTTCGTGGGATCCCTCATCACAGTAAAAATCGCCCTCCCAGCCGGATCTTGGATTGATCAGCAGCTTGGGCCTGTATTTTCTTGCCATCAGATTCAGCCGATCCGGCTCCCAGAACCAGGCACTGCTCGTATCACTCCCCTGATGAGCCAGCCATGCACCGTCGTACCACAAAATGTCCGGTTCATATTGACTGCACAGCTCCTCCACCTGATCGTAGCACTGCTTCTTCATAAGCGCTGCGTTCTCGGGCAAACCCTTGGGATCAAAATATCCCGGGAATCTCCAGTCCATAAGGGAGTAATAAAGGCCCACCTTCAAGCTGGCCGATTTGCATGCATCAACATATTCGCGGACGTAATCGCGGTGCTGCCCAAGCCTTGCGGATGTAAACTGCTGATAGCTTCCCGGGCTGTCCCACAATGCAAATCCGTCGTGATGCCTCGTAACCATGACCATGTATTTCGCGCCGAAGTCCTGCGCAAGCTCAACCCATTCCGCAGGATGGAATCCCTCACATCCAAGCTGCTGTGCAAATTCCGCGTATTGCTCTTCCGGAATGTGATCGTTGAATCTTGCCCATTCACCTCTTCCAAGAACCGAATACGGCCCCCAGTGAACGAACAGCCCCACCTTGCAGTCTGAAAACCAGCGCTTATCCTCTGCGCAAAGGGTCAATGCTTCACATTTTACTCCTCCAAGACTCTTGAAGTTGATGCTGCTCTTCAGCATGGATTTCAATTCCGCTCCCGTCATTTCTCTTGGTATCTTCTTTTCCATCCTTCGTATCTTTCCTCAGCTTTCATGCAGATGTTGTAACTGTCCGGTGGATCGCACGGATTTGCAGGCTGCTGCTTTGCACCGCAAATCCGGCGAAGGAAACGCTTTCATCCGCGTTTCCCTAACGGTAGT
>CAYXAN010000267.1:0-3150 GCA_964461705.1 uncultured Sarcina sp.
TGGCTGGTGGCCAACTACGTTGTTTTCCGGGGACTGTTGAATTATGGTTTTGCAGAGGAAGCAAAGGAGCTATGCCGCAATACGCTGGAGCTTTTGGGAGAGGACCTGAAGGAAACAGGCTGCATGCATGAGTATTATGATCCCTTCACCGGCAAGCCGGTTATGAACGGCGGCTTTATCAACTGGAACATCCTTGCGCTTACGATGGTCAGCGATTTGCAGGAGATGGGAATGCAGTACTGAAGCTTTCGGATGCGTGCGCACATGCGGTATACTCCAGAATGGAACAGACGGGGACACTGCATTGGGGGGAAAATGAAGCTTTTTATTGCGGACGATGAATTTCTGGTTCTTGAGGGGATCAAGCGGATGCTCTGCGAGGTGAACGTGGAATGTGAAACGGTGGGCTGTGCGGAGGATGGGGAGACCGCCTGGAAAATGGTGCAGGAGTGTCAGCCGGATCTGCTGCTCACGGACATCCGCATGCCGGGAATGACCGGATTTGAGCTGATTCAAAGATGTAAGCAGCTGTATCCTCATATGGTCTACGTCATCATCAGCGGATTTCAGGAATTCACCTATGCTCAGCAGGCAATCGGACTGGGAGTCGTTGCCTATATCGACAAACCGATCACGTATGATAAGCTGCAGACGGCGCTGATGGCCGCAGAGGATGCATATTACAAGAATCGGTGGAGAAATACCAGCAATGAATTCTTCATGCACAAATGCGATGCACTGGTGAAGCTTGCATGCGATAAGAGGGTTGACGAGCTGCGGACGGCGTACGAGGAGCTCAAGCAGCAGGTGCATCTGGAGGGGTGGGAGCTGGATGATTACAAGCGGTATATGTATATGCTGACCATGTTCCTTACCGGTGCATATTATGAAAAGCTGGAGCCGGATGCAGCGGACCGTTATTATCCCTCCTACAAAAATCTGTACATGCTGCATTCCACAGAGGAAATAGACGAATACGCGGATGCGGTTGTTCATAATCTGATTGCAAAGATTGAAAGACATTCGTCAGGAATCGTTCACAAAACGATTCAGGAGCTGATGGAATACATTCAGAACAATTATGCCAGTGATCTTAGTCTGAACAGCCTGGCACAAATGGCCCACATCAGCCCTGTCTATCTTAGTACACTGTTTAAAGAGGAAACCGGGATCAGCTATATCAAATATGTGACGGAGCTGCGCCTGAATAAGGCAAAGGAGCTTTTAAGATCGGGGGAATTTCTGGTCACAGAGGTCAGCGAGAAGGTTGGATATCACAACTACCGCTATTTTTGCGATATGTTCAAAAAGTCTACGGGAATGACTCCGAACGAATATAAGGGGACGGTGCGGAGGGGGCACGAGACCTGATGAAAAAGCTTGCGTTAAAGACTCGGATCATGCTGACGATGGTGGTGATTGCGGTTGTTTCGGTCAGTGCTTCCGTGCTGACGGTGTACAGCCTTTCGAAGCGGGTGATTCAGAAGCAATATATAAAGCTGGCAGAGGATACTCTGTCAGCTTTTAGTATCGTGGTGGATCAGGAGCTGGGAAATCTGGTTTCCACCACCCGATCCGTGATTCTGAGCAGCACCATGGATGAGATCCTGAATACGGCACCGGCCTCGCCGGGGGCAAATTTTACATCATCGGAGCGAAAACTCCTGAACGAGGAGGTCGGAAAGCTCTACAGTCAGGCGGCCTTTGTGGAGGGATTTTTCCTGTTCGACACCTATGGAAGGTATTACATGTACTTAAAGAGCGGGAAAAACAGCAGCACCTATCTGACCTATTATTCGCAATCCTTAGATCAGAAGGTCTGGTGGTTTGAGGAGGCGGTCAAGGCAGGCGGAAAGGAGATTTTTGTCAACGGGGATGTCATCAACCCGGACAATCAGGATGTTTTCTCGATCATCAAGCAGGTCAATGACATATCCCATTATCAGGAGCGGGGAATTGCAATTATTACCGTCAAAAAGACGGCACTGGATAAGATCTATAAGAAGCTGCAGACAAAGATTCCGTTCTTCTTCCTGGATGACAGCGGGGAGCTGATCAAGCTGTGCGCAAGCGGTACGTCGGAGAATGATTTCTACCATTCCTATGTCATGGAACGGGAGAACGGAGCCGCGTCGGAATACCTGTACAGGGAAAAGTACAACAGCAAAACGGGGTGGAGGATTGTCACCGGAATTCAGAAAAATGAATTGTATCAGGAGAATACCTATCTGATTTCGTATATCATTGTATTGATGGGAATTGTGGCAGGAACCATTCTGCTGGCGTCCATGGCAGCTGCGAACATGATCTATCGCCCGCTGCAAAGTCTGGCACATGCAACAGAAGAGCTGCGCCTTGGGAAGGAACGCATTGATACCGAATTTGACGATACCGAGATCGGAACAATCGGCAACACCTTAAAGGAGGTCGTGAATCGAAATCTGCTGCTGCGAAAGAAGATTGTTGAGACGGAGCTGAGCAAGAAAAAGGCGGATCTTCTCCTGCTGCAGACGCAGATCAATCCGCATTATCTGTACAATACGCTGGATTCCATCTATCTTCTGGCGCTTCGCTACGGCACGGAAGATATCGGGAATATGGTCCTGGCTCTTTCGGACATGTTCAAAATGGCATTAAACGACGGAAAAGGCTACGTACATGTCGTGGAGGAGCTGGAATATGTACGCCGCTATATGGAGATCATGAATTATCGCTTTAACGGTAAATTTGAGCTGATCTTCGATATTGACGAGGAGCTTATGAGTCATTATATGCTCAAATTCCTGATCCAGCCGTTTGTAGAGAATGCGATTCTGCACGGCCTGGAGCCCAAGAAGGAAAAGGGCAGTATTGTCGTTGGAGCGGAGCAGCTGGCAAACGGTGATATTGAATTTCGGGTGATCGACGATGGGGTTGGCTTTCGGGCGGAAAAAGACGCATGGCAAGGCTACGGCATTCGAAATGTACAGGAGCGGCTGCAGCTGATTTATGGAGAGGAGTACACGGTTTCCGTATCCAGCGAGCCAGGGGAAGGGACTACGGTGGTGTTCCGCGTTGCGGATAAAGATGAATTTTTTTATGCACAGATGGAAAAGGATCGCTGAAAATAGGGTATATGGAACAGATCAAAAGAATCATCAACAACATGTC
>CAYXAN010000268.1:0-3141 GCA_964461705.1 uncultured Sarcina sp.
GAAAACCGACATTTTCCGACAGGAGCTTTCGAAATCCCCTCTTCTGGTTCATACAGCTGCTCTCCTCTTCCTCTCATACTCTTATCGTATTAAAAAGGCCACCAGATTTCTCTGGTGACCTCCACCAGTCAAGATCTCGATATTTGAAATTTTAACTTTACATAACGACAAACTTCTGCAAAGCATGTCAGATTTTCATCTTCTCAGGATTCCAGGCATTCCGTAATTCCTTCGATCAAAAGCTCTGCTCCCTTTTCACTGTCGATATCTCCTGTGCTCAGCTTGCCGAACACCTTGTAATACACGCCGTCCGGATTTGCGCGCAGATCGTTGCTCTCAAATTTGGAATCCAGTGAAAACGTATTGTGCTCCAAAACCTGCGCGTTGGCAGCCTTCACGGTTTCATCTCCCAGACCCTTCTCATTAAGAACCTCAAGTGCTGCTGCCGAGCAGGGAACTCCTCGCTCTGTCGAACAGATCTCCGCACCCTCCGGATCGTTCAGAATATAGTTGATCAGCATGGCCGCTTCCTTCGGATGCTCGCTGGTGGATGTAACCGCAAGGCACATGGAAATCTTGATAAAGCCGCCCTTATACTCTCCAAAGTCCAGAGGATCACCGATTACAATTTCCTGACCGGATTTATTAACGGATTCCTCCGCTGCCTGTTTGAATTTACTTGCAGCGGAATCATAATCGAAAACTCCGGCGTATTTCCCATCGATCCATTTCGAATTCTTGTCCAGACTGTCTGCCATGTCTCCGTTGATGACCGCCAGGGTGGGAATAACGTGCTCCTCTTCCAGCTTGGAGATAAAATTCAAGCCCTCCACAATTTCCTCTTTGCTGTATTGGAGCTCCCTGTCTTCGACCCAGTTTTTGTTGTAACGAGACTCCAGATAATGCACCATAAAGATCATCCGATCATATTCCGTAAGTGCGAGCGGGTAGTAGTCCTCGTTGTATTCCCTGAATTTCTGTCCCGCCGCAAGCAAGGAGGCCTCATCCGTCGGCAATTCACAGCCCACCTCATCAAACGTTGTTTTGTTCCAGTAGAACAGGCGTCCTGTCAATGCGCAGGGAACAGCTACCTGCTTGTCCCCAACAGTGCAGGATTCCATTGCATTTTCCGGAAACTGTGTCAAATCGATAACATCCGCATAGTCATTCAGATCCACAAAGTTCTCGCCGTTGTCGGAGTATGACTCAATCCAGTTCCAGTTGATCTGCATGACATCTGCTCCGTTGCCTGCGGACAGATTGAGCGCCTGCTTCTCCTCCCATCCGGTCCATGCACCATACTCTGTCTCAACTGTGATATACGGATACTTCTCCTCGAAGGCTGCGATTGCTTTTTCTGTGGCTTCGTGCCGGCTGTCGCCGCCCCACCAGGAAAAGCTGATGGTTACCGGCTCCTGTTCACTGTCCTCCTGTTCACTGCTTCCTTCTTCGGAATATGCTGATGCTGCATCAGCAGAACTTTCGGCCGCAGCATCATTTGTCCCGGTGCTTCCCCCTACACCGCAGCCGGACACAAGCACTGTCGTTATTGCCAGCATTGCAACTAACATTTTCTTCTTCATTTTTTCCCCTTTCCTGATCCCTGCATGCTGTCATCGATGCACAATGCATCGATCAAAATGAGTCCCTTCCCGTTTCACTCCTTGCTCTCTGACGGATCTTCATTCATTGCCTCTGCCAGAGCCATGATGCACAAGGACTGTCCATACGCCATGGGCGCAGTTTTTATTCCTTTGTAATGGTCTGCGTTTCTCCCCACTGCCGTTCCTGCAGATACCCCCAGCACCGTGCCGTCTTCCCGGATCTGTCCAAGAATTCCATGAACTGCCTTTTCTGCAGCCTGGTGATACTCCTCGCCAAGAATATCCATGTGAATTCCCTTCAAGATGCCGTATGCCATTGCGGCCGATCCGGACGTTTCAAGATAGCTGTCCGCGTCATCCAGAACCGTATGCCAAAGGCCGGTCGGATCCTGACATGCCAGCAGCGCATTGACCTGTGCCTTATACGTATCTTTGATGATGTCCCGCACCGCCGGATCCAGTCGGTCTCCCATGATTTCCATGAAGTCCATCGACGCTGCCGTATACCAGCTGTTTCCGCGGCACCAGAAAATTTCTCCGAAATTACCCTTTTCCACAAAACTCCAAGCGTGATAGAAAAGACCGGTCCTCTTCTCGTAGAGATATTTGATCATCATCAGGAACTGATGCTCCGCCTCAGCACAATAGGCGGCGTTATTGGTACGAATCCCCCACTTTGCAAGAAACAGAACGGACATAAATAACGTGTCGATCCATATCTGTCCATCGTTCATGTTCAGCGTCCCGCTCGCCGCATCCTTCGTTGTGGTATGCTGAAAGCCTCCTTCCTCCGTCCTCGGAAGATTCTTCATCAGCCATTCTGCCCAATCATCACACAAGGCCTTGTATTCCGGTTTCTCCGCTGCAAAATCCGCCAAGGTCAGAAGCGGGCATGTCGTATTGATATTGCGTCTTGGCAGGGTTCCTTTGATATGCTGTTCAAACCAGTCGCGAATGTAGTCTCTGATGCTTTCGTCGCCTGTATATTGATAAAACTTCCCCATGCCATAAAGTCCGACCCCCTGCGGCCAATCCCATGGCTCCATTCCGAAATCCCGCGGAAAAAGTCCTAACGTTTTCCGCTCGGTCTCATCCGTGACCTTTCTGAGATTTTCCTCCTCCCAATCAGGCCTCTGCAGGTTTTTCAACCGTTCACTGATCTGTCTGATCTTCGGTTCCAACATCGCATGATCCATTCGACATTCCCCCTGCTACAGTGCGCATCCTTTTGTAACTTCCTTCAGCCCTGTTCCGTCTTTGTTGAGCTCTACGCCGAATCCGGGTGCATCCCCAACCTTCAGCCTTCCGTTAACCGGCATCGGTTCGTTCTTAATCAGCGGATAATACTGCGAAACAACCTGATCCGCCTTAGGACTTACCATCAGGCATTCCGTGAAGGGGCTGTTCCTTCTGGTTGTGACGAAATGATGGCTGTATATTCCGCTCCCATGAGGGACCACCATTTTTCCATAGCTTTCAGCCAGATCTGCAATTTTCAGCAATTCTGTCATTCCGCCGCACCAACCGACATCAGGCT
>CAYXAN010000269.1:0-3130 GCA_964461705.1 uncultured Sarcina sp.
TGCCGCTGCCGCGCAGGATGTCACACAGCGTCCGTTCCAAATCGTAAACACGAATTGGATTGCCGGAGGGGGATTCAATTTGCGTTTGCCCGAACTCGTAGTTCTCCGGCACAACGCGCTTGACAATCAGATTCTCCTGCTTCAAGGACGGGGCATTGTAGCCCTTGGGAAAGGTCATCGTATATTTCGCTGGGGTACGGTCTGAATAGCCCAACAGATACAGAGCGGTATCGTGCGAGTAAATCCCGCGCGCATACTTGCGCTGCAAGAGGTAAAAATCGTCCTCCCATGCGCTGCTTTGCACATACAGGCCGCGCCCGAAGCGGTATATCTCGCCACTCTTGACAACCTCCTGTAAAATGCTGCGGTGCAGTCCGGCGTCCGTCACCTGTGCTGCGGTGATCGTGCCATCCTCCGATGCTTTCAGCAGTTCTTCGATTTTCTCCTTGGCATTCAAGCTTCTCACCTCGATTCGACAATCACACATTATATTATAGACAAACAATGTGCGTTTGTCGACCACGAAATAACGAGCACACATTAAATAGTCCGAAAATAATGTGCGATTGTCGGATAATCTTTTTTTCGGACAGTCTGGAATATTGTGATACCAGGGTCAGAAGGTCCAACGCTCCGATGAGCGCAGAACCGACAACCCGGAATGCGGCTCGGCAAACTGTCCTGAACGATCCGAACAAAATGTTAAAATTGATGACTGAAACGCATCAAGACATGAAAAAATGGGACAAAATATATAAAAATAATCACTGGGAAACAAAAGTCATGTGCGATATAAATAAAACAACAGAATTTTCTGTCACTTCAAGGGAAACAAGCGGAGGGAAAAATGAAAAAGAAAATACTGGCACTGACACTTGGATTTACCATGGTTGTTGGAATGCTGACCGCCTGCGGCAGCAGCTCGTCAACGAGTACTTCCTCGTCGGATACATCCGCATCTTCAGAGGATGCAGCAGAAGATGCAGCCGAGGATGCGGCAGAGGAGGAGACGACGCTGACAGGGGAAGCACCTGCAGAGTCCAGAGCGATCACCATTCTGTCAATGTGGCCGGAGGATGATGAGGAGACAACGGCAAACGGCGCCATCATCACGGCAATGTGTGAGAAGTACAAGGAAGAGGTTGACCCGAACTTTTCATGGGAATATGAGTATGTGAGCTCCGATAATCTGCGTACGAAGGTGCAGACGCTGGCGGCCTCCAATGATCTTCCGGATATTTTCGCGTATGATGCGGGAACTCCGCTGGTGGATCTGATCGACGCAGGACTGGTTCTGGATATCACACAGGCATTGGAGGATATGGATGTCTATGACACACTGGACAACGGTGCAACGACGTATCTGGCAGCACTGACCGGTACCGACCATATCTATGATCTGCCGCTTGGCCTGAATATTGAGGGATTCTGGTACAACAAGGAGTTGTTCGCACAGGCAGGAATCGAAAAGGCACCTGAGACATGGGACGAGATGCTGGAGGATGCAGACAAGCTTCTGGAGGCCGGCATTCAGCCGTTTGCGACCGGCGCTGCAGACATGTGGCCGACAACCCGTCTGATTCACGCATATGCCATTCGGGAGATGGGAGCGGACTGCATGAACAAGGCTGCCGATGGCGAGCTGGCATACAACAGTGAGGGCTTCATCAAGGCGGCACAGATGATTCAGGATATGAATCTGGCAGGCTATTTTGGAGAAGGTGCAACGACGGTTGACCAGAACACAGCAGCAGATATGCTTCTGTCCGGTCAGACGGCCATGATCTACAACGGAAGCTGGTATACATCCTCACTGAATGCAGATACCAATCCGGCAGGTCAGGACGGAATCGGTTTCTTCAGCGTTCCTACGGTGGAAGGCGGCGAAGGCATCCTCACGGAGTATCCTATGAACTGCGGCACCATCCTTTGCCTGAATTCAAAGACCTATGATGAGACAATGGCTTCCTTCCTGAAGTTCTTTGTCTCCAACGTCGGCGATTATTCCATGTCCAACTTCGGTGCTCTGAAGGGATATGTAGTAGACGAGACCGTTTCCGCGGATATGCCTTCCTACACCAAGATGGTTGCGGAGGAAATGAACAAGGTAACCGGCACGGCAAACTGGTTTGAGGCACTGATGGCGAGCGAGCTGTCTGCGATGGCACAGCAGAATGTACAGTCCCTGATGAACGGAGACATGACCGCAGAAGAGTATTGTGAGCAGCTGGAAGAGTGCTATCAGGATACGAAGTAAGCAGATTGGCGCAGGCGGTTTCGAAAGAGACTGCCTGTGTTTTTGTCTGTCTGTCCAGCACCTGCCAATTTCAAATGTGAATCGGCCGCTCGCGGACAGATTCACATTTGAAATTGGCAGGCGGGCAAGGCGCGAAGCGCCTCTGGCCGGCCACATCGAGGTTTTCCGAAGGAAAATCGAGATGGGGCTGAACAGATGCTTTGTCTGTTATCTGTCTGGCACCTGCCTTCGTGATGAACGTATAAGAAGCGCAGCGGACATCACCCAAAAGGAGTGAAACTGCAATGAAAAAGGTTCTGCAAAATAAAAAAGCGGTGGCGCTTTATATGCTGCCGGGATTAATCCTTTACACCTGCTTTCTGATCGTTCCCGTCATCTGGTCCTTCTACTATACATTTTTTGACGGAAGTCCGGGAATCAAGTGGGAGTTCTGCGGCTTAGACAATTATATCAAGCTGATTTCAGACAAGCAGTTTCATCAATCCTTTATAGTGAACTGTAAATACATTGTCATTGTCATGGCGGGACAGATTCTGCTGGGACTGGCGATGGCGCTGATGTTCCATTTCTGGCTGAAGCATTTTAAGTCATTGGTTCGAACCATTGTGTTCTTCCCGGTGGTGCTTCCGGTGGTTGCCGTTGCGCAGCTGTTCATAAAGATCTATGAAATTCAGCCTTATTATGGCTTGCTGAACAGCCTGCTCAGTGCACTGGGGCTTCAGAATCTGGTGCAGCCGTGGATCGGACAAAGCAGCACGGCGTTGGGATCGCTGTGTGCGATGGACATCTGGACATCCATCGGCTTCTATGCGGTGATCTTTTACGGGGCGCTGCTGGATGTATCACAGGATGTCGTGGAAGCGGCGAGGATTG
>CAYXAN010000270.1:0-3121 GCA_964461705.1 uncultured Sarcina sp.
CTTCTTGGCTTACAAATCGGGTACTGCAAAAATCCCGGACAGCGGCTGCGTGGATGTGCGAGACTGCTCGCGCAGCCACGCAGCCGCTGATTTTTATTTATGGTGATGTCTGCACGTGATACGACGAATCAAACGTCGTCGATACCGGGCTCCGCGACCGGAAGTGAAAACCACACACGGCTTCCGCCGGTTTCGAGATTTTCGGCCTTCATCGTGCCCTTGTGTGCCCGGACGATGGACATACAGACGGACAGACCGATCTGCATATGATGAGAGGAATCGGAGGAATCAGCGTCGGAGGAATGCAGAGGCAGGGTTCCGTCGAACAAATGCGGCAGTGTCTTATCGGCGATGCCGATCCCGTCATCCTCCACCGAAAAGACGGCCTGCGAGCCCTGCTGCTGTACTGTAATGGTGATCCGGGAGGTGGTCTGTCCGTGCATGACGGAATTGTCCATCAGATTGATCAAAACCTGTTCGATCAGAACCGCGTCCATCGGAACGATGAGGACATCCTCAGGAACATGAACGGTAACCGGAAAATCGGGACAGTGCTTCTTGAATTTCTGCACAGCACTGCTGACGATTTCTTCGGCCAGCTCCTCGGTCTTGGTGATCTTGGCGTCCCCGCTCATACGTGTGACGGAAAGGATATTTTCCACGATGCGGTTCAGCCACTGCGCTTCCGAACGGATGTCACCGGTGAGGGTTTTTTTCTGCTCATCATCAAGGCACTCGTAATTATCCAGGATGGCCGAGGCAGAGCCGACGATGGAGGTCAAAGGAGTTCGGATGTCATGGGATACGGAGCGAAGGAGATTGGCACGCATCTTCTCCCGCTCCATCTGGAGGCGGATCTGCTCCTGCTGCTTGATCTGCGTCGTCATGGCACTGACCATAACGGCGACTGTCAGCATCACGATGAAGGTCAGGGGATAGCCCGTCAGCGTGAAATTGAATTTGAAGTAAGGATAGGTAAAGATGCAGTTCACCTCAAATACGGCGAAAATCGAGGCGACAATGCCGTATTTGTATCCGGTGGTGAAGCGCGAAATGACGACAACCGCCAGGACAAAGATCAGCGGTGCGTGTGTGTCTGTGGTAACAAGGGCATGAAGCCCCGCACATACGGCACTGGCAAGAAGGAGAATCCCTGCCGTGAGGGCAAGGTTTTTACCTACGGATGCTTTCAAGGGATGACTCCTTCCGACGGACGGTGGTGCAGGTGCACGCTACAGCATGGCTTCGCCTGTTCTGGAACGATACAGAAGCTTCCAGACAAAATAAACCGGCAGACCGACCACAACGTACAAGGTTGCGCTGACCCCAAGAACCGTCTCCAAAATAATCATCAACAGAATCAATAAATTCATTACGCTGCTCCCTCCTCTTGATCAACATGGAAACCAATATGGAAAATATGAAAATTCGGGACAAGGCTGCAATAAAGATCAAAAAACAATCAGAACACAGCCCGGAATACAGACCATCCCGAATAAAGATCGGAGGAAGGATATCACAGCGAATCCAAAGCTTCCATTATTATAGCAAGGTTTTAGCACTTGCTTTGCCGCTGCAGCAGGTTTCTTAGCAAAACCGTAGCGGCCGACCGGGGAGGGGACTGCCATGCGCGTCTGCGCGAGCAAGCTCGCATATTCACGCAGCCGCTGTCCGGGATTTTTACAGTCAAATTGTAAGGAACGATATGGAATTCATAAAAAAAGTCTAAAATTTTAGCGGAATCGTGCGATTCAACTTTTCTGAATGGTGCTATGATATGGATGATTTTATATGAAGAACGAAGGGTTGACGATTCAATATGAGTATAGCTACGCCGCTTGGCAGGATGGCCCTGGATTCGGATGAAGTCAGGGAAGATCGGAAAAGATGCCGACAATACGATCAGTGCGGACTGGGTGACAAGGCCATCTATATGGGGACGGCGATGCATCCCAGGAAGCTTTACGTCCCGTATGCGTCTGTTACGCATGTATTCAAGCGGGTCGGCGTCAGCAGCCCGTCCGGGAAGGGGTTTCTCGCACCGGTCCTGTTCCTTGTCGTTCGCTATGATGACGGAAAGGAGCGGGAATGCTCCTTCCGGTATCTTCAGGACGCGGATAAGATGCTGGATGATCTGGAGAGGAATCATCCGGAAATTTTGCTGCTGTCCCCGGAGGGTGTCCGCAAACAAAAGGAGCGGGAGGAGCTGGAATCACGGATTCGATCCAATGTGCTGTCCGAAACGGCAAGCCACAGCAAAAAGCTTCTGGAGGATGCCCGATGGGAGGTCCATAAGCGCCCTGCGGTGTATGAGAAGCTGGCGGCCATGGCAAAGCTGAAGCGACATGCGGATCTGATGAAGCCGTGGATCACGTACGCAGCGGTGGGGCTTCTGGCTGCGGGAGCCGTGATTACGCTGGCCGGCGTGGTGATCATGCAGCGCGGGAATAAGGGCGTCGGTGCGGTGGCGGCTCTGGTCGGTATGATGCTGGTATTCCTTGCCGTCAACAGCAAGGGGCTGCCCAGCAGGCTGACGGATAAGAAGCTGCGGAACAGAGAATACGAGGCCGCACTGGAGGACATGGAGCGCTCTCTGCGGCACTTAAAGAGCTTTCCGATACCGTATTGCTATGCGCACCCCGATACGCTGGACCGCATGATCCGCATTCTGCAGGAGCTGCGCGCCGAGACCGTGGAGGAGGCGCTGGAGGTATTGAAGGACGACCTGAAATCCATGGATTCCGGTGTTGTCCTGCAGAAGGAGGACTACCGACAGGTGGTCACCATCAAACCCTTGTTTACTGTGCAGAACTATCGCTAGAGAAATGCCGCGGAAAGCATTTCCTGCGCCGGTTCTGCAGGTAGAGCATATATTCATGGATCGGTCGCAGGTACCCAAATTTCATTGTGCGACCAGAAGGAGGAGATATGGTTACATTTCTTATCGGCCTTGTGATTCTTATCGGCGGCGGTCTGCTGTACGGTAAGTTTTGCGAGAGCGTCTTCGGACCGGATGACCGCGAGACACCGGCCTATGCCAAGCAGGACGGCGTGGATTACGTGCCCATGAAGACGTGGAAGAACAGCTTGATCAACCTGCTGAACATCGCAGGAACCGGCC
>CAYXAN010000271.1:0-3111 GCA_964461705.1 uncultured Sarcina sp.
CGTTTCGTACTCTGCATTGCCTGTTTTTTACTATATTGCTTTGTTATCGCTTCTGTTATTCTTGCTGGCTGCTTCTGTACATTTACTCCTGCTGTTTACTTCCGTACGTTTGTCTTCGCCTTTGCTCTTACGTCTTCACTTACGCCCCGTAATTGATCTTCAGCTTGGCGAAAAAGTCATTCAGGGTTGTCCTCGGGTTCAGCTGCTTATACACACGGATCTTCCGATTCCTTCCCTCAAAGGAATAGCTCATGTCCGGATGGATCACCGGTGCCTCGATCATGTCGTAAATATCATCCTTCTCCGATTCCTCCAGCAGCACCCCGACCGTAGGGCTGTCTCCCAGCCCCCAGATTTCTCCGTGCGGCCATGGCGAGCTCTCCGCATGCCGATTGTTGAAATCCACCATCTGTTCAAACAGATACCTGCCAACCTCGCCGCAGGGATACACATTTGCCTGCAGCTCCGCCAGCGTCACGGACATCTGCTTGTACACCGTGATCGGAATTTGCCACACCGGCATGGAAGACTTCATAACCACGTTCGCCGCCGCAATATCCTGCGCGCAGTTGAACTCCTGACCTCCCTGAGGATAGGTCCCCCCACCGATCCATATTGCCGTCATCCTGGAACATATGGAAGGCTCCAGCAAAATCGCGGAGGCCAGATCTGTAATGGCCCCCTGACAGGCCACAAACAGAGGATGCGGTTCCTCCTTCATTGCCTCACGGATGATCATCCTGGCTCCCTCCGAATCCTGCGGCGTCAGCTCATCCTGCAGAGGATATTCCGCCCCGGACACTGCCTCATAAGCGTCGTCCATGTCCATCAGCTTCAGGACCTTGTGCACCTCCGCGAGACTGGCCGCGGCCGTATGCCCCTCTCCGTATTCCTGCGGATTCAGATTGAAATGCCCTGCAATGATTCCCTTTACAATAAACTTAGGAGTCATAACATGGTGGGCCAGTGCGAACTGATCATCTGCCTCGTTCTTGCAGTCCGTACAGATCAGCATGCGGATTTTCTTCTGATCCGGTACATCAAACCGATAATTCCATGCTCTCACTTTTTCACCTCGTTTTTAAACTGTTTGTATTTCTTATGTTTGTAGCTTAAACCGAATGTGTTTATATTGCAATATGTATTGTGATTTTTGTACACCATATTTCCTTGCCTCGCTCTGTTTTGTGCATATTTGTATCTTCGCTTTCTGTAATTTAAACGTTTTAAACTTTTCCGCTTGTTTATCGTTACCTTCCCTTTCTCGTATGAACTTTCTTGTACAAAAAATCGTGTGGTCTTTCCTGTAACACTTTTCGTCCATATGCATATATAATGGTGCATTGGCTGCCGGAATCGGTGATCGGACGAGACATTGAGAGTGCAGCAGATCGGCTGCATCGAGGCTTTCCGAATGCAAGGAGAACGCCGCGCAGGCGGTTTCTCCACAGCGCGGAGTGACGAAGTCAATCCAAGGAGAAGATGCCATCGGGCATCTTCAAGTATCAAAGCCAAAATGAGTGCTGAAACTACCTTGCTTTGAAAAAGGAAAGGATATGGATTATGGACGAGATCATGCAGCGAAGCCGTGAGCTTCGAAATGACCCTGCAAGACACTACAATTGTGCACAGGGTGTGTTTATTCCCTTTGCCGAGAGGAAGGGGATTGATAAGGAAACCGCAAATGCCGTCACCGAGCATTTCGGTGCCGGGATGCGTACGGGGATGACCTGCGGCGCCATTACCGGAGGGCTGATGGCCCTCGGCTTGTACGGAACCAACTCCCCCAGGGACGCCGTTGAATTCATCCGCCGCATCAGTGACCTTCACAAGGGGCGCACCCAGTGTAAGGATCTGCTGGCTGCGGAGGTGTCCTCCGCAGAGCACAAAAAGCCTCATTGCGACGCAATGGTGTATGAGGCCGTGCAGGCCGTGGAGGACATGCTGTCTGCCCGCGGGATTGCATACTAAGGAAACGCTGACTCAATCGCCGTTTTCCAGACCAAACATTGTGTTCAGCACAGCCTTTCCGGATTCCGTGCGGAAGATACTCTCCCGCACATGGAGCACCGTTTCCCTGCTCTCCCCGTCCTCAAACAGGTTCACCAGGAAATCTGCCTCCACCAGAATCTGGTAGTCCGGTGCGTCAATATTGCTGTAGGTATGGTGATGACCGACCAGATACTTCACGCGGTCAATCACCTCCGGCGCAAACCCCAGCTCCTCCAGCATCTGACCGGCCACAGCCGGTCCTTCCTGCTCCTGAAGCTTACCGTTCTGATAGCCGTATTTTCTTTCCGCTACGCGGATGCCGATATCATGCACGTAAGCCGCAGCCTCAAGGACGTACACCGTAGCAGGATCCAGCTGCTCCATTTCTCCGATGAGTCTTGCATAGCTGTGAACCTTGGTAAAATGCTGAATCCGCTTCGGATCGCCCTCATCGTGGTGAATCATTGCAAGAAACAGCCGGTTTAAACGCTTCTGGTGATCTGTGTCAGTCATTGTTCTTCCTCCTTAGGACCATGCAGTGGATCGCACGGATTTGCAAGGGAATCTGCTGCTTCGCAGCCGGGAGCCGGCATGGGAAGTGCTTTTGTCGCTGCCTCTAACTATAGCAATCCTTCCGGATGATGTGTAAGCGTCAGACATCACCGGAGACAAAAAGTCTTTTGACCTCAGAATACCCGGATTGTTACACGTTCCCGCCTCTTTGCTCCGCTTCGATCGGTGCAGGACAGATTCCAGCCGGGTTTATGAAAACCAGCCTGATTTATAAAAATCACGTCTGGTGTTTTTTGTCCGTCATTGCTACAATGGCTTCAACTGCATAGCTGTGTTTCTTCTGGAAACGCAGGTTAAATCAGCGTTTCCATGGGTACATCGCCGGTTCCGGCCGTCCCGTCTGCTTTCCATTCTGGATCACATCGAACAAAGCTCATGCATGACAATCCACTTTTTACATTGCAGGAGCTTCGAGACAGATCGCGTTCCGGATAAATGGGGCAAATGGGGCATGTTGATCGCGCTGATCACGGATTCTTGCCGCCTCCGGGAATTCCGGAAATGATACCGGACGGATGAAATCCTTCGGATCTCCTGCACCACTTC
>CAYXAN010000272.1:0-3103 GCA_964461705.1 uncultured Sarcina sp.
ATTCCCTGCAGTGCCTGATCGATCATGTCCTCCTCAGCGCCCAGCTGGCTGGAAGGGTAAATCGTGATCTTTACATGACCGTCGGTATCCTCTGCAATTTTGTCCGCTGCAGCCTGCAGGCCATCGTAGATCATGGTGGTCTCTGCCTGCGTTGTCGAGAGCTTCAGCTCATACACTTCATCCGATGCCGCTGCGTCTGCGGACTCAGCCGCACCGCTTTCCGTGCTGCCTGTCTCCGAAGTCGATGCGGTGGATGCGCCGCACCCTGTCATTGCTACAGCCGCTGCCATCATTCCGCAGATCATTGTTGAAAAATACTTTCCGCCTTTCCTCACTTCTCTTCCCTCCTGTCAAAACCGCCATGATAAACTCTTGTCTCGAAACTTTTTTGTCGGATTTGCCAATCCGTCTCACTGGGGCGTAGTTTATCACGCTAAGATTTTGCTAACATCTGTATTTTGTCACAACACATCCGTGACACTTTTCCAAACCGGCATGACAAATGTCATATTTTTGGATTTTCTGCACATAAACAGCCGGTACTTATGGCTGATTTGCACAAGCACCGGCTGATTCCGTTCTGTTTTTGTTTTGCCTTCGTAATCCTTCTCTTCTATTCTGCCAGCGTCCTTTGGAGCTTCCGCTGGATTTCCATCAGCTGCAGCTCGAGATTTTTGCTGGAGCTCATCGCCTCCGTGATCAGGAGGTCCGCCTGCTCCATCATGGACTGATACTGGCCAAACCGCGGGGTCGCGTAGGCCTGCTCCATGATCACAGGCAGTTCCTCAAAGCCGATGAAGGCGGTGCTGGGCGAATCCTTCCGCAGGATATCGGCCACTGCCTCCGATTCCGTAACGCTTCGCAGTGCGGATACCCCCTTCAGATCCGTATAGACCCGATGCTGCGACGCCTCCGTGCAGCTGATGGTTTTGAGCAGCTCCCACGCCAGCTGTGCATGACCGGAGCGTCTTGCAATTCCAAGCATCAGGGTGCTGACCTGCGAGTAATTCCCCGCATTTTCGCCGATTCCCGCGGGCATGGAAATACAGTCCCATTCGAAATTCAGGGATCGCTTCATCCGCCATGGATAAGGCTCGTAGCTGCGGTATTCAGAAAAGAACATCGGGCGGAATGCCACCCTTCCCTCGTCAAACGTCCTGTCGCTGACATCCGCTCCCCCGCTCAGCTGATCAAGCTCCTGCGCAAACTCGACGGCCTCCTTCTGATCCTCCTGGTTCAGAAAGCATTTCGTGCCGTCCTCGCTGAACAGGGCACAGCCGTTTGCCGTCATCGCCTCCTCCCAGCTGTAGCCATAGATGCCGAACTGATCCATGCTGCCGTCCCCATCGGTGTCCCTGGTCAATGCCGTGCACAGGCTGTACAATTCGCTCCAGGTCCAGTCGTCCTCCGGAATCTCTATTCCCTCCTCCTGCAGCAGGGTTTTGTTGACAAACATCATCTGCGGCACGCATTCCAGAGGCAGCGCATACTGCCTTCCGTCCGTCTCTCCTGCCTTCATCGCCGCGGTATAGAAATCCTCCGGCAAAAGGCCGTCCCGGGAAATATAAGCATCCAGACTCCGCAGCACTCCCATCTCACCGTATTGCGTCAGCTTTTCCGGCAGGATGACCATCACGTCCGGCTCTGTCCCCTGAAGGATCTGACCGCTCAGCCATTCATCATAGTCATCCACCGAAATCCCGCTGGTGTATTCCACACGAACCCCGGGATGCTCCCCCTCAAACTGCTCAATGGCAGCGTCCATGAAGGCATAATAATCCTCTCCCGGTACATCCCAATAGCTGTCGCACGGAAAGCCAAGGTACAGCACCGTCTCATGATCGGATCTCTTTACGAGGAGGCCTGCTGCCATCGCCATCGCTGCGAAAAAAAGCAGCGGCAGTGCCGTCCGCCATCCCCGTCTCATTCGTCTTCCTCCCGGACAACGGCCGGATTCTGCACAGCCCAGATTGCCAGCTGCGTGCGGTCCCGAAGCTCCAGCTTGCGCAGAACTCCGCTGATATAATTGCGGACCGTGCCCTCCGACAGATACAGCTGACCTGCAATCTCCTTATTGGACAAGCCCCGTCCCACCGCGCCCGCAACCTGCTTTTCTGTTTTGGTCAGCTCGACCGCATCCGTACGTCCGACCCGCTCTGCGGCGGAATTGGCCGCCATCCGTGCAAACATCTGCAGCATTTTGGAGGCCACCTCCGGCGTGATGATGGAGCCTCCCCGCACGGCCTCCCGCACGGCGCCTGCCAGGCCCTCCACGGATACCCCCTTCAGCAGATAGCCGGTGGCGCCATAGCGCAGTGCATCAAAAATATATTCGTCATCATCAAAGGTGGTCAGAATGATCACCTTGATCCGCGGATATTTCTGCTTGATCCTGCGGGTGCATTCCACGCCGTCCATTTCGGGCATGCGCACGTCCAGAAGAACCACATCGGGCTGCTGCGTCTCCACCAGATGCAGCGCCTCCAGCCCGTTTACCGCTGTTCCCACCATCTCAATGTCTTCCTGCTTGTTCAGGACAAAGCTAAGGCTTTGCCGTATCAGCTCCTGATCGTCTGCCAGCACTACCCTGATCATACTGTCTTCTCTCCCCCATCAAGGAAACGCCTTGACCGGCATTTCCCACACCGGATCCTAGCTGCGAAGCGGCAGCTCCCCCCTGCAAATCCGTGTGCCCGCCGGGCGCACGTCGAAGCGGGAACTGCGTCCGTATCTGAAAGCCGTTCCCGCTCTCATATTCCAGCGTTCCGCCCAGCATGGACATCCTCTCCCGCATATGCAGCAGCCCGAAGCCCGGCTTCACATCAGCACAGCCCATCCCGTTGTCCTGCACCCGAATGGTCAGCGTTCCCTCCTGCACCCGGCACTGCACCTCAATCTTTGTGGCATGCCCATGCCGGATGGCATTGGTGATCCCCTCCTGCACCGTCCGATACACCGCATCCTCCTCGTCCTGCAGCAGCTCCGTTCCCGCAAGATTTTCCTCCAGATGTATGTCGGCCCCGCTGCTGGAGGCAATCTTGGAGCACATGCTGCTCAGCACGTAGGACAGGCTCTGCTTCTCCAACGAGTCCGGCCGCAGAGC
>CAYXAN010000273.1:0-3048 GCA_964461705.1 uncultured Sarcina sp.
CATCATCGAGATCCGCGGTCTCAAGATCGATAAGACGGCAAGGCGTGTCTGGGGGGACGGGAAGGAGAAGCAGTTCACCACCAAGGAATTTGACCTGCTGACCTTCCTGGCGGAGAATCCGAACCATGTTTTCTCGAAGGATGAGCTGTTCCGCAGGGTCTGGAACATGGACAGCGTGGGCGACATCGCCACCGTCACCGTGCACATCAAGAAGATTCGGGAAAAGGTGGAGTACGATACGTCCAATCCTCAGTACATCGAGACCATCTGGGGCGTTGGATATCGTTTTAAGATTTGAGGAAGCGCAAGGAGAGACCGATGTCGGATTGTGATACCTGCAACAACGTGGAATGGGACGAGGACGATCAGACCTGGTACTGCATTGCGGATGTGGACGAGGATGATTACGGCAGGATGCTGCAGGAAGAGGCAGGCGGGCATCCGAGGCAGCGCTGCCCTTATTGGGTCAATGGAGACGAGTACGCCGTGGTGCGGCACCAGGCGTTCTGAGCTATGATTTTTAATTCCTATCTCTTTATTCTGATATATTTGCCGGTCTGCGTTGCCGGCTGGTTTCTGATCAATCGCGTAAGCCACCGGGCGGCAGACTGGTATCTTGTTGCCATGGGCATCTGGTTTTACGGCTGCTTCGGCCTTCCGTATCTGGCGGTGCTGGGGGTGAGCAGCCTGTTTAACTATGTGCTGGGACGAGTGCTGCAAGGGGGGGCCATGCCTGTACCGTCAGGAGAACGGGCGGACGGGCAGGAGACGACAGGGGGCAGAGGAAGGCGCAGGGTGCTTCTTGCCTTTGGCGTCACAATGAATCTTCTGTTCCTTGGCTGGTTCAAATACCTGACACCGGAGCTTTCGGCGTTGGCGGAAAGCGGCCGCGCGGAGCTTTCGGCGGGAATGATTCGTCTTATCTCGATCGGCCTGCCGGTGGGACTGTCCTTTTATTCCTTCAGTCTGATTTCCTATCTCATTGAGAGCTATCAAGGGCGGCTGCGGCCGGAGTCCCTTCGAGAGTACCTTCTGTATGTCACGTATTTTCCAAAGATGATACAGGGACCGATTACGTGCTATGAGGAGGTGGCGGCACAGTTCCGCCGGCCGTCCGCACGGCAATTTCAGAAAGAGGGCTTTGCGAGAGGGTTAAGCCTTTTTGTGCTGGGACTGGCCAAAAAGCTGCTGATTGCGGATGTGCTGGCGGCCCCTGCGGACTTTGGGCTGCAGAGCGCCTATTATCTGGACACCCTGTCGGTTCTTGTCACCATGAGCTGCTATGCCATGCAGCTGTACATGGATTTTTCCGGCTACTGCGATATGGCGATGGGCGTTTCGAGAATGCTGAACATTGACCTGCCGCTGAATTTTGATGCACCCTTTCAGGCGGAGAGCTTTCCGGAATTCTGGAAGAGATGGCATATGACCCTGACACGATTCTTTACCGGATACGTGTATATTCCTTTGGGAGGCAGCAGGAGAGGGACGGCGCAGACCTGCCGGAACGTGATGCTGGTCTTCCTGCTGTCCGCCTTCTGGCACGGACTCGGAGGCACCTATCTTGTGTGGGGCGCTCTTTCCGGGGCCTTCGTTGCGGCGGAAAATCTTTGCCGCAGGAGGGTGAGCCGGAAAGAGGCGGGGGCGAAGCCTCTGCAGAAGGAAGCAGAGCCTTTGCAGGAGGAAGCAGAGCCCCTGCAGGCGGGGCATCTCGACGCCCGCCCTGTGACGGCCTGCGAACGGAAGGAAAGGACAGAAGGGAAGAAAGGGCGTCTGACCACGGTGCTGCACCGCGCAAAGGTGTATTTTCTTTTCCTGTTCACACTGGTGTTCTTTGGCTCGGCCGATCTGGAACACAGCCGGGCCGTTCTGCGGCGGTTTCTGGTGCCGGCCTACCCCGGCTGGCTTTACCGCATGGCGGCGAAGCTGGATGTGCCGGAGCTGTGGCTTCTGAACAAGCTGGTATCTGCCGCGGCACCGGGGCTGGCGAATGCGGTGCTCCTCGTCGAGCTTTTTGGGGTACTGGCTCTGGCGCTGTTTCTGGTGAATGCGGGAAGAACGGCAGTGCAGCTGTCGGAAACCATGGAGCTGAGTCCGCGTAATGCCATGCTGATCGGTGCTCTGCTGGTTTTGTGCCTGTGCTCTGTATCGGGTGTTTCTACGTATCTGTATTTCCAGTTCTGACGGGCACAAGGGGGATGATGAAAAAGGAGCGAATCAAACGAAACGGACGGATCGGATCGAGCGAGAGGATCCGGCGGACGGGGAAGCCCGATCCGTTCGAACAGATCGAACAGATCGAACAGGGCGGAGGGGCCAAATCGGGCGAGCGGACCGGGGAAGCCCGGAAGAACAGGTACACCGGGCAGACAGCAGGCTTTTTGAAGACGATGGCGGCTGCGGCAGGGATCCTGCTTGGAGTCTGTGCCCTCACTGTGTACCTTTTCGACCCCTTCTACCATTACCATAAGCCCTGGTTCGGACTGAAAGCCGTATTGAATGAAAAGGAATATCAGGTGGTGGGAAGCCTTCGCAGGTTCGAATATGATTCGGTGCTGGTGGGCTCCTCTGTGGTGGAGAACAACGACAACGCCTGGTATGATGGGGCGTTTGGAGGGACAACCGTCAAGGCAGTGCGCAGCTACGGCGGCATTGCGGATCTGGTATGGTATCTGAATCTGGCCTTTGATGCACAAAAGGTGCGGCAGGTTTTCTTCAATCTGGATCCGGCATCCCTGACACAGGAGGCGGAGACGACCTTTGAGGCCTCCGGCTGTCCCGTGTACCTGTATGATGATAATCCCTTCAATGATGTGAAGTACCTGCTGAACAAGACTGTCCTGCTGGAGAAGATTCCCTATCAGATCGCGCAGTCCTTGTCCCGCAGCTACAACGAGGGGCTTTCCTACAACTGGGCAGAGGGAAAGGATTTCTCGGAAAATGGAGTGCTGACGCATTACATGAGAAAGAAAAATGCCGAGGAGATGCTTCCTGCCGAGGCGAAAATAACGCAGCTGGAGGCTAATCTTGCCCTGCTTGTGCAGGTGG
>CAYXAN010000274.1:0-3024 GCA_964461705.1 uncultured Sarcina sp.
ATAGCCGGGAGCGAATTTAATGATGCTGCGCGTGGTACCGGCGTTTTCCGGCAGCGCTTCCTCGTAGGACACAAAATGGTGCCCGCTGCGGAAGATATACTTCCCGCGGGCACTCGAAACCACCGGCTCCGTCCAGGAGCCGTCCATCTTCTCATAACCTCTGACGGTAATCAGAACCTCGTTTGTCATCCTTCCCTCTGCCTGCCGCGGCCTACAGTCTCCAGTAATCCCATTCCGGAGAGGCAAAGGCCGCCTTGTCAAACATCCCCTTCAGATCCACGAAAACCTTTGTCCTGTGAGCCGGATGATAAAAGCCCGCAATCTCCTTGGCAGTGTAGCCCTCGAAGTCCTTATGCTTCACGGCAATCAGGACGGCATCCATATCCCGCACCTCCTCTATGGGGCGAAGCTCAATGCCGTACAGACGCTTTGCCTCCTCGGCATCCGCCTGCGGATCCGACACCACCGGCGTGATGCCGTATTCCTGCAGCTCCCGATAGATGTCGATGATCTTGGAGTTGCGGGTGTCCGGGCAGTTTTCCTTAAAGGTAAAGCCTAGAATGGCCACTCTTGCATTCTTCACGGAAAGATCATTGCGGATCAGAAGCTTCACAAGGCTTTCCGCACAGTACTTGCCCATATCATCGTTGATGCGGCGGCCGGACAGAATGATCTGCGAATGATAGCCGAACTGCTCCGCGCGATAGGTCAGGTAATACGGATCGATTCCGATGCAGTGGCCGCCCACAAGTCCCGGACGGAAATTCAGGAAATTCCACTTGGTTCCGGCCGCCTCCAGAACCGCCTTGGTGTCGATTCCCATCTTGTGGAAAATAATCGACAGCTCATTCATGAAGGCGATGTTGATGTCCCGCTGGCTGTTCTCAATGACCTTGGCGGCCTCCGCCACCTGAATGGATTCCGCGCGGTGTACACCGGCATCCACCACCAGCTCATAGACCCGGGCCACCGTGTCCAGCGTCTCCTCGTCCATCCCGGAAACAATCTTGGTGATGGTATTCAGCCGGTGTACCTTGTCCCCTGGATTAATGCGCTCCGGAGAATAGCCGATCTTCCAGTCCTTCCCGCACTTGAGGCCGGATTCCTTCTCAATGATGGGAAGGCAGGTCTCCTCCGTCACACCGGGATAAACCGTGGACTCAAACACCACCACAGTCCCCGGTGTCAGATTCTGCCCAACAAATCTGCTGGCTCCCTCCAGCGGGGTAAGGTCCGGCGTGTGATCGGCGTTGACCGGTGTGGGCACCGCCACAATGATAAATTTGGCCTCCCGAAGGCGCGCCGGATCCGCGGTAAAATCCACCGAGGTCGCCCTGACCGCCTCGTCCCCCACCTCATTGGTGGGATCGATGCCCGCTTTGTATTTGGCAATCTTTTCCTCATTGAAATCAAAGCCAATGACATTAATCTTTTGGGCAAAGGCAACGGCAATGGGCATGCCCACGTAGCCAAGGCCGACCAGTGCCAGCTTCTCCTCTTTATTGACCAGCTTCTCGTATAAATCCATCGGTTTTCTCCATTCGTTCTTGTCTATCCCGGCTTGATTGATCCGCTCCTTAAAAGAGCAGGCTCTCGTAAGAGCGTTGAACCTTTTGACCCTGATATCACATTATAGCTCTACCTTGATCCTGCTTCCACCCCTTGTCTTTGTTACCTTGATCTGCTGCGGAATATTCTCCGTCAGCTCCTCCCTGTGGCTGATGATCCCCACCAGTCTGCCGCTTCCCGACAGATGAAGAAGAACCTCCATCGCGGCATCGATGGATTTGCGGTCCAGTGTTCCAAAGCCCTCGTCAATGAACAGGGCGTCCATCTGGATTCCGCCAAGGCTGGCAGACACGGTATCGGACAGGCCAAGAGCAAGGCTTAAGGATGCCTTAAAGCTTTCGCCTCCCGAAAGGCTGCCGACCGGTCTGCGGTGCCCGGTATAATTGTCCAGCACCTCCAGATCCAGGAAGTTTCCCGTCCTCTTCCCCACGGAATCCTCCTGCCGAAACAGCTCATACTGGCCGTCGCTCATGGGCAGAAGCCTTCGGTTGGCGGCCGCCAGAATCCTGTCAAAGCCCGCCGCCTGAATGTACTGCTCCAGCGTGATCTTTCCGTTGCCTGTCGTTCCCCTCACCAGCTCATACAGCCTCCTGCAGACACTGCTTTCTTTGCGCGCCTTATTCAGCGCATCCTGCAGTGCCTCCATTCTCTGTACCTTGTCTCGGTTGTTTCGGATGCGGTTTTCCACCTCATTTCTTTGGCCGCGAAGCTGCTCCACCGCCCGGCTCTGCTCCGCCTCTTTTTCCCTCAGCTCCTCCAGCGCCACAGGCTCCTTGCCTGCCGCCTCCGCCTCTGCCGTGGCCAGCTGCGCCGCGTTCGCCGCTACGTTCTTCCCGTACTCGCCAAGCTCCTGCTCTGCGGCCTCCAGCTCCTGCTCCGAGGTCACAAAGTGCAGCAGCTCCTCCTGTGAGGAAAAGCCTTGCTCCTTAAGGGACCTGTCCAGTGCCTCTGCAAGTCTACTCTCATCCTGCCTCTGACGCTGCAGCGCGGCTTCCAGTGTACTCAATGCAGCCTCCGTCTCCGATGCCTGCCGTTCCGCGTCGTGCTGTCCCTGAACGGCCCAATCGATGGCATCAAGAAGCTCCTGCGCCTTGGCAAGCAGCCTCTGCATTTCCTTTTCCGCCTCTGCCCAGCTGTCATAGCTTCCCCGGACAAGGGATCGGCAGGCCGTATTGGCCTCGGCGAGGGCTTCTGCGTTCTGCTGCATTTTCTGACGAAGCTCCTCTTTCCTTTCTTCCAGCTTTTTGGCCTCCTGCCCCTGTGCCGCCTCCAGCGCCTGCTCGGTCTTACGAAGCTCCCGGCAGGCCTGCTGCAAAGTCTCAATCTCCTGCTGCAGAGCGGCTGCCTTCCGCCGCAGTCTCTCCCCGGCCGCCTCGGCAGCCTCTGCCAGCTCCTTTGTTGTTTTCCCGGAGCCGTCGATCCCGATCAGCGGATGCGCAAGACACTCCAGAAGGC
>CAYXAN010000275.1:0-3016 GCA_964461705.1 uncultured Sarcina sp.
AGATACAGATGCAGCGGAACCTCCGGTACCAGAATGTCCACCACGTAGGCCATCATCACACACAAAGCCGTGCTTCCGAGAACACCCCCCGCAGCCCCTTCAACGGTCTTGTGAGGAGACAGAACCGGTGTCATCTTATGCCTGCCGAAGGCTCTTCCCGCTGCCCAGGCACACGTGTCACAAACCCAGGCGCAAAAGAAAATCAATGCGTAGACAAACTTGCCATACGGCAAATACTGAGCACGGTATATGCAGGCCATCAGCAGCGGTGCATAAAGAAAGGCGAAGATCGAATCCATCACCTGCCCTGCCTCATATTTGGGGAAGGTCAGCACATACAGGGTCATATTCACCATGAATACAGCAACAACCGCTGCAATGGTCAATGCGTCAGCGATTCGAATGAACGCCTCCGGCTGATACGACCCCCACAGCAGCAGCATATCGCTGCGGTCATAGTTCCCGTAAGCATAACCTGCAGCAATCAGCGCCCCGTAATACAACGCGCATACCGCAAGCCCTGTGATTTCCAGACCGTTGATCTTTTCTTTGTCTGAATCATGCACACGAAGCGCCCTTGTCAGCTCATAATATCCGACAAGCGAACAGATTCCCAACACCGCACCCAGCGGTGCTCCGCCGACAAGTCCCAGCAAAACAGCCAGAATCGCAATTACAATTCCACTGATAACGCGTTTACTCATCCGTTGACCAGTCCTCCGTACCTGCGTTCCCTGTGGTTATAGGCGTCAATTGCCTTTTCCAGCTCCTTCCTGTCAAAATCCGGCCATGCCGCTTCGGTAAAGAACATTTCCGCATAAGAAAGCTGCCACATCAGGAAATTGGAAAGCCTCTGTTCTCCGCAGGTACGAATCAAAAGATCCGGATCCGGAATCCCCGCCGTATCCAGAGAATCCGAAATCATTGATTCCGTAATCTCCCCCGGAGTCAATCTTCCTTCCTGTACCTTCTGTGCAAGGCTCACCATTCCGCGGCGCAGCTCATCCCTTGCGCCGTAATTGATGGCAATCTGGAAGCCTATCCCCGTGTTATTTCTGGTGGAGTCCTCCAGATTTGCAATGCTCTTCTGCAAATCCTCGTCCAGCCTTGACTTGTCACCGATCACCCGGATGCGGACATTGTTTCTGGCGCACTTGGCAAGAGATGTCTTCATGTAGGTACGAAGGAGGTTCATAAGGGCCTTCACCTCCGTGTCCGGCCTCGCCCAGTTTTCCGTGGAAAAGGCATATACCGTCAGATAGCGGATCCCCAGGTGATCCGCATCCTCCAGAATCTGCTCCACCACCCTTGCTCCCTGCGCATGCCCTGCCGTTCTGGGGAGGCCGCGCTTCTTCGCCCAGCGGCCGTTTCCATCCATGATAATGGCGACATGCTCCGGAATTTTATATGTTCCTTCTGTTGTCCCGTCCATTCTTCTTAGACCTTCATGACCTCGGCGGTCTTGTTGTCAATGATTGCATCCACCTTTTTGATGAACTCATCGGTCAGCTTCTGCAGTTCATCCTCCAGCTGAGCCTCCGCATCCTCGGAAATCTCCGCCGTCTTTTTCAGCTTCTTAAATTCATCCATGCCGTCCCGGCGTGCGCCGCGGATGACGACCTTCGATTCCTCTCCCTTCTTCTTGACATCCTTCGCCAGATTCCTGCGGTTTTCCTCTGTCATCTCCGGAAAAACCAGACGAATGGTCGTCGCATCGCTGGTTGGATTGATGCCGATTTCCGCCATTTGAATGGCGCGGCAGATATCCTTAATCAAATTTCTGTCCCACGGCTGAATCTGGATGATCCGCGCCTCCGGCACGGAAATATTCGCCACCTGCTGCAGCGGTGTCGGCGCTCCGTAATAATCCACCCTTACACGATCCAGAATATGCGGATTGGCGCGTCCTGCACGCACCGTCTGAAGATCCGCCTCCAGGAACTCAATTGCCTTTTTCATTTTGCTTTCATAAGCCTTGATTTTGGGATCGCTCATTGTCCTTGTCCTCTCTGTCCTTGTCCTCTCTGTCCTGTCCATCGTTTGTCTTGTCAGGCATCTGTCTTGTCATGCATCTGTCTTGACTGTATCTTCCTTATCGGTTTTAACGGCCGCTTCCCGGATTATGCCGCGCATCAGTCCACCGTCACCGTCGTTCCGTTGAAATTTTCGCCGACAGCATGAAGAATACTGTCCTTCTCATTCAGATCAAAAATGCGCAGCGGCATCCGGTTATCTCTTGCCATAATGGAGGCCGTCATATCAATGACCTGCAGATTTCGATCGATGATTTTCTGAATGCTCAGAATATCGTATCGCTTTGCCTGCGGATTCCCGGCCGGATCGGCATCGTATACCCCGTCGATGTTTTTGGCCATCAAAATGCAGTCCGCATCCACCTCGATGGCCCGCAAAACCACGCCGGTATCCGTGGAAAAATACGGATGTCCTGTACCGCCGGCAAAGAAAACCACCATATGTCTTGCAAAGTATTTGTTTGCCCGGTCCTTTGAGAAAAGCTTCGTCATGCCGGTGACCTCAAAAGGCGTCAGCACATTCGTCATCAGGCCCTCTTTGCGGAACACCTCCGAAACATAAATACAATTCATTACGGTAGCCAACATGCCGATCTGATCGGATTTCACGCGATCGATTTCCGTACCGGTTCGTCCTCTCCAGAAATTGCCGCCGCCGATTACAACACCCACATCATGCCCGTCGTCCACCAGCTTTTTGACCTGCCTTGCCACCATCTGGACAACTTCAAGATCAAAGCCGGTTTTCTTGTTCCCTGCCAGTGCCTCTCCGCTGAGTTTAAGGATGATCCTGCTCATGCCGCCTCCCGTCATGCCATACTGCTGCCGCTGTCTTTTGCATTTACCCCTGCTGTCTGTGTCCTCCGGCAATGCCTCATCGGAAGGTCCTGCGATGCCCCGGACCCATCTTGCCGGTACACCACATGATATCATACTGCGTTCCCCGTTAAAAGCGCGGTTGCAACCAATTCCGCACAATGCTA
>CAYXAN010000276.1:0-1504 GCA_964461705.1 uncultured Sarcina sp.
TCAGGTGGTGGAATATGCAAAGCCCATCGTGGATATCGGCAATCAGACCGGTGAGGGATGGTTCTTGACAGGAGAGATGGTCGAGCTCATCAAGAGCGGTGTTCCGAATGTCATCTGTATTCAGCCCTTCGGGTGTCTCCCGAATCATGTGGTCGGCAAGGGCGTTGCCAAAAAGGTGCGTTCCCTTTACCCGGAAGCCAATCTCGCCGCCATCGACTATGATCCCGGCGCATCTGAGGTGAATCAGTTGAATCGAATCAAGCTTCTTCTGGCCGGTGCCCAAAAGAAGTTGGATCAGGAAGCATAATGTCCCGCACCGGGTTTGTGCTGTATTGATCGCTGCAGGAATCGGATGGGAGGATGATTCGACTGCTTCCGATCTCCAAAAAAAAATCCCGTATCTGCCCTGCCGCAGATACGGGATTTTCATTTGTGGTGATGCCTGCACAAGCAGGTATGGCCGCTTCAGCAAAGAGGATATCTTTTGGTCAAGCCTGCAACGATTGCCTTTGCCTGCTCGATACCGCTCTCCTTCTTCTTGATCACAATGGAAATGGCTTCCGCGATCTCGTCCATATCGGCGGTCTTCATGCCGCGAGTCGTAACCGCCGCCGTTCCCAGACGAATGCCGGAGGTCACAAACGGAGATCTCTTCTCATTCGGAATGGTGTTCTTGTTCGCGGTAATGTGTGCCTCATCCAGCCACTTCTCCACTTCCTTTCCGGTCAGATCCTCCTTTGTCAGATCCACCAGCATCAGGTGATTATCGGTTCCGCCGGACACAATGTCCACATCGCGCTTCATCAGTCCGCAAGACAAGGCCTTGGCATTATCGACAATGCCCTGCGCATATACCTTAAAGGAGGGATCCAGTGCCTCCTTGAAGCAGACTGCCTTTGCCGCAATGACATGCTCGAGCGGGCCGCCCTGTATTCCAGGGAAAATGGCCTTGTTCAGCTTGTATTTGTCCGCCGCCTCCTGGCTGGCCAGAATCAGACCTCCTCTTGGACCGCGAAGTGTCTTGTGTGTCGTCGTCGTAACGATATCGCACCACGGGAACGGTGAAGGATGAAGACCTGCCGCCACGAGTCCTGCAATGTGGGCGATATCTGCCATCAGCACTGCGCCGCACGCATCCGCCACCTCTCGGAATTTCTTAAAATCAATGGTTCTGGCATACGCGGAGGCACCTGCGATGATCATCTTCGGCTTGTGCTCTACGGCCAGCTTCATCAGCTCCTCATAATCGATGTATCCGTCTTCGTTGACCCCATAGGGAACAATATTGAAATATGAGCCGGAAATATTCGCCGGTGAGCCGTGTGTCAGATGCCCTCCCTGATTCAGATTCATTCCCATCAGAGTGTCACCCGGTTTTAATACTGCATACTCCACTGCCAGATTGGCCTGTGCGCCGGAATGAGGCTGTACATTGGCATAAGTACAGCCAAAAAGCTCCTTGGCGCGCTCGATGGCCAGGGTTTCCACCACATCCACGCACTGG
>CAYXAN010000276.1:1514-3009 GCA_964461705.1 uncultured Sarcina sp.
CCGCCATAATAACGCTTGCCCGGATAGCCTTCTGCATATTTATTGGTCAGCGGGCTTCCCATCGCAGCCATGACAGCCTTGCTCACCCAGTTTTCGGATGCGATCAATTCAATATGATCGTTTTGCCTTGCCATTTCCTGTTCAATGGCCTCCGCAATCTGCGGATCCTCCTTACGAATGTCCTCCAATGAATACATGCATCAATCCTCCTTTTTTGTGTACGGGGTTCTCACCGCTCCCGCTCCTTCGCTGCCGGCCCTGTATGCAAAGGAAGCTCAGCGGATCAGTTAAAATTAAAAAAGTGGTGTACCACGCGGTAGCATTCGATCGACACATATCTTGCACCCTTGGTGTGTCCTCCCACAAAGGTTCCGAACACGCCGTGGCGCATGCGCCGATAGAGACGAACGTCCCGCTTTTTAAGGTATCCCCACAGCTCGTCCTTCATTGCAATGTGCTCCTTTGTGTTGGACAGCAGTGCCAGAACAGACGATATGGTCACAATGATCTCCAGATAGTTATACATATACGCACGGAGAGCCTTGTGCTTCTTCATTTTCTCTGCAATCTCCGACTGGGTATAATACTCGATCATGAGCTTTGTCACCCGCATCTGCTGATCCAGCCGGGAAATCATAATCTTTTCATTGACGGACTGGTCCTCCCTGCCGATGTAATAGCAGTAGAGATTTTCGTTCATGTAGTACATCCTCTTCACGTAGGGGAGAGGACGGAACACATAGATATTGTCCACATAGAAGCAATGCTCCGGAAGTCGCATCTCACATTCCCGAAGGAGCTCTGTGCGGTAAATGACAGAGTGCATCAGAATATAGCTTCCCTTTCGGAATCTTCCCACCTGATCCCATCCGAAGACCTTGCCGACAGGAAGTGCCGATTCATAGTGAATGACCTTGTTGTGCTCTGCCCCCACCTTCATATAGGTGTAGTTGCACAAAAACAGATCAATCTGCTCCTCCTTCCTGGTAAACTCCGCAAGCCGATCCAGCACCTTCAGAAAAATATCCGTGTCCAGCCAGTCATCGCTGTCCACCACCTTGTAATATAACCCATTGGCCAATTCAATTCCTACATTGACCCCTGAGCCGTGGCCTCCGTTGGGCTTGTGAACAGCACGGCAAATGCCGGGATGCTCCTTTTCATAGCGATCCGCTATGGCTGCGGTATTGTCCTTTGATCCGTCGTCAATGATCAGAATTTCTACGCGGTCTCCCCCCACCAGAAGGGTGTTCAGACAGCGCTCCATATAATCCTGTGAATTGTAGCAGGGAACACAAATTGTCAGCAGCTTCATAATCAATATACCTCTGTATCAATATATCTGATGTTGGGGGCAAAAGTTGTCTTGCCCCATAATCCCCGGATTCGTCTGAACGGTTAAGCGTCTGCGCCGCCGAGCGATTTAGGGAAACGCTGATAAAAGCGTTTCCCTCGCCGGATCCCGGCTGCGAAGCAGCATTTTCCCTTGCAAATC
>CAYXAN010000277.1:0-2965 GCA_964461705.1 uncultured Sarcina sp.
ATGATATCCATGCTACCGCAATGTCTTCCTACATGTTTCTGAGGCTTGCATGCTTCAAAAATGCCTTATAGCCCCGGTATGCCTCATACAGATCCGCCTTGGAGATTGCCTCTGCCGGAGCATGCATGGACAAAACCGGAACGCCGCTGTCAATCACGTTCATGCCGTACAGCGCAAGGATGTACGCAATGGTTCCGCCGCCGCCGACATCGACCTTTCCCAGCTCCGCGGTCTGTGTTACGATCCCTTCCCTGTCAAAGATATCACGAAGATGTGCAATATACTCGGCATTGGCATCATTGGAGCCGCTCTTGCCGCGGGATCCGGTAAACTTGTTGAATACCATTCCCCTTCCTAAAAAGGCCGTATTCTTCTCGTCAAAGCACTCTGCCCAGTTCGGATCATAGGAGGATGAAACATCACTGGAAAGCATGCAGGAATTGGCAAGGCAGCGGCGCATGGAAAGATCGCTGAATTCTCCTGTCAGATTCATCACCTCCGCAAGCGCATTCTCAAAATATCTGGACTGCATGCCGGTCGCTCCGATGGAGCCGATCTCCTCCTTGTCCACAAGGAGACATACCGCCGTGCGCTCCGGTGCATTTGCCTTTCCTTCAAACTCCGCCTCCAGAATGGCGCAGAAGGAGGGATAAGCGCACACCTTATCGTCATGGCCGTACCCCAGGATCATGCTGCGGTCAAAGCCGGCATCCCGCGCAGGCCCTGCCGGAACAATTTCCAGCTCGGCGGACTCGAAATCCTCCTCCTGAATGCCGTACATTTCCTCCAGAATTTTGAGAAGAGAGCTTTTTACGCCTTCCTTTGCCTCTTCCGCGGCGCTCCTGTCCTTTTTGGTCTTGCGCCCCGCTTTTGTTTTGCCGTCGATGATGATGGGCTTACTCCCGATGATCAGATCCAGTGCTTCCCCGGTTACCGCGTCAGCCGCCTTTTTCTGCATCTGATCCTGCGCAAGATGGATCAGCAGATCGGAAACAAAGAACACCGGATCCTCCGGATCCTCTCCGACATTCAAAACCACGGTCTCCCCGTTCTTCTTTACGATGACGCCGTGAAGCGCCAGGGGTCTTGCCACGAACTGATACTTCTTGATTCCTCCGTAATAATGGGTATCCAGATATCCGAGTCCTCCCTTTTCATACAGAGGATTCTGCTTCACATCCATGCGGGGGCTGTCGATGTGCGCTCCGAGGATGTTCAGCCCCTCCTCCAGAGGCCGCTTGCCCATGCGGAACACCACCATGGACTTATTCATCCATGTCATGTACACCTTGTCCCCTGCCTTCAGTTTTTTGCCGCTTGCAATGGCCCGGGACAGCTCTACGCAGCCTGCCTCCTCTGCCGCATTGACAAAGGTGTCCACGCACTCCCGCTCGGTCTTGTTCTCAGACAGAAACACGCGGTATCTCTCGGCAAACTTCATGCAATCCTTTTGCATTTCCAGATCATAGGTGTTCCACACGTTCTCCCGTTCCATACTCTCTCCTCTCTGTTCTGCAGATCTGCAGACTTTACCTTACTGACATCGTTTCATTTCTGTGCATCTGCAGCGCCTCGAACACTGTCCTTATGGTAATACAGGCACAGCTTCTGATTCACCCAGTCCTCCGGGTCCTCACTGATATCCATGTAATAAAGGAGCTCCGGCTTCGCATGATATCGGGCCAGAACAACGTCCTTTTTTTGTCCATCCGTCAGTATTTCTGATCTGGCGGCGTTTTCCTCTCCGTACGCCCCGGCAGTTCCGTTTGTCAGATCCTCCAATGCACTGCTGAAGCTGTAAAAATACGGGTTTCCCTTGACGGTAAGAACCGAAAAAACAAGAAACAGCACCCCCAGCACTCCTGCCGCATCCGGCCGCTTTGCCAAGCTTTCCTCTCTCTCATCCCGCCTGCTTGCCGCATCGTCCGCACCTTGAGGTAAATCCTGATAAAAAAGCGTCCCCGACAGACTTCTGTGCAGGCAGCCCACAAGATACCACTCCAAAAGAAGCAATACCAGAACAAAATGAAGCCAGAAGGTGCTCTGAATCCTCCCCGCCCCGATGTTTCCCTGCGCAAACAATGCCGGTGTAATGACTGCACTGACAAGACCGTAGGCATACACCGAAGCCAGCAGCGGATGATCAAAGTGCAGAAAGTCCGCACAAGGAAGTGCCTCCCGGCCGACACTGCTCCCCTGATCGGAATGCCCGCCTTCCCGGCCTCTCCCGATTCCAGCCTTTGAGAAATCTCTCCAGAAGAAGACCGCCGCCAAAAGCAGGATCAGCAGCACCGACCAGTTCATCCACTGATTCAGCGGATAAGACAGGGTGTAATACAAGGACAGCAGAATCGCTTTCACGGCACCGTACCCCTCTGTCGCCGCTCCGCGAATCTGATTTCCGGGAGCCAGACAATTCACGGCAAGCCCCGCCAGCAGGCAGACCGCAGGCAGCATCTGTGCCAAGAGCTTTCCCTTTCCGTCTTCCTTTCCGTCTTCCTTTCCGTCTTCCTTTCCGTCTTCCTTTCCGACTCCCCTTCTGTCTTCCTTCCGTTTCACCTGCACCATCCACAGGCATCCGCATACGGACAGGATGGCGTGGAACAAAGCGCTCAGATAATTCCCGCCTCCCGCCAGAAAGCCCAGAACGGAAGCAAGAAAAAGAAAGGCTCTCCGGCGCCCGGTGCCCCCTGCAGAAATTCCCGACAGATAGCTGCTCCAGTACAACAGGCCCAGGCTGAAGGTCAGGGTGTAATTTCCTGCCCCGCTGTACCAGTAAAAGGCCTCTGTCCGAAGCCCGCCCTCCGGCATCCGCTGAACCATCAGGAACAGAACCAGAACGGTCATGCACCGCCTCACATATCGGTTCATGCCCAGTATCCTCTCCATCAGGACATAGAGAAGAAGGATGACGCCCGCATGGAGTCCTGCAAGCATGATCACAGGCGTCAATCCGTACCACCCT
>CAYXAN010000278.1:0-2956 GCA_964461705.1 uncultured Sarcina sp.
CTGGAGACTTTTCGGGCAGCTTATGATTCGACAGAGAATGTGCCGGAGGATGCGCAGGAGAGTGCATTGAAGGATGCACGGAAGGATGCAGGTGAATCTTATCGGTGCCGAACGCAGCAGCAGGGAACGCACGATGCGGGGACAGATCGGAGGAGCCGGCTGCACCTTTGCTATAACGGAGATATTCGGACAGGGAGAGATCTGGATTTTCTGGAGAAGGCCTTTCCGGAGCTGGACAGCGTCATGATCGGAAGGGGGCTTTTGTCGGATCCCGGCATGATCACGGAGCGGGTGAGCGGCACAAGACCCGGAGTCCGGACGATACGGGAGTTTCATGACACCCTGTACGGGGCTTATGACGAGCAGTTTCACGATGACCGCATCCGAATCAACTGCATGAAGGAGCTGTGGACCTTTCTGGGGGAGAGCTTTCACGATGAGGGGCATTACGTAAAGGCAATTCATAAAGCGAAAAGCCGTGCGGAATATGAGTCTGCCGTGCGGATGCTGTTTGCGAACTGCGCCCGGCAGCCGCTGAAGGACGGACTGTGCTGAGAGGCCGGCTGCACGGAGAGATGTGCTGCACGGAGAGATGTGCTGTGCTGAGAGATGTGCTGTGCTGAGAGATGTGCTGTGCCGGGAGATGCGCAGTGTCAGGGAGCGGGCTGCAGCCGGAGAAGACCCTGTACAACGAACAGACAAGGCAAGGAGACAGAAGATGAAGATCACAATCCTCTGCATCGGTCATATGAAGGATAAGGCGCTGGCCTCCCTGCAGGGAGAATACATCAAGCGCCTTTCCACCTTTTGCAGGGCAGAGGTCATCGAAGTGAAGGACGAATCCAACGCCCGTTCCGATAGGGCGGGGGAGGCGGAGCGCATTAAGGATAAGGAGGCGGAGCATGCGCTGGAAAAGCTGCGCCCCTCCGACTATTGCATCCTGCTGGACCTTCACGGAACGGAGTGGAGCTCGGAGAAATTTGCGGAGCGCCTGGAGGGCTGGCAGCAGAAAAGCTCGTCTCTGGTGTTCGTGATTGCAGGCTCCCTGGGACCGGGAAGGGCACTGACGGAGCGGGCAGACGAGAGGTGGAAGCTGTCGGAGCTTACCTTTACGCATCTGATGACACGTGTGCTGGTTCTGGAGCAGATCTATCGCGGATTCATGATAGGCGCAGGAAGGGAATATCACAAGTGATGAGAAAACTACGAAGATCCTGGGCTGCCCTTCTTCTGCTTCTTCTGGCAGCGGGGATGTCGGTTCATTCCCGCGAGCAGACCGTGGAGCTGTCAAGGCAGCTGGACGGCTCTCACCGAATCGGGGCGACGTATTCGACCTTGAGCGACTCCTTCTATGAGACCATCAATGAGGAAATCGATCAGCAGGTGCGCAGCAGCGGAGACCTTCTGCTGGTCAGGGATCCGGGTCAGAGTCAGGAACGGCAGAACCGCGAAATTAAGGAGCTGCTGGATCAGGGAGTGGATCTTTTGATCATCAATCCGGTGGACGATGAGGCGGTGAAGCCGGCGCTGGAGACGGCCCATCAAAGGGGGATACCGGTCATTCTTGTCGATTCACAGATCGCCGGGGAATCGGTCGCCTGTACCATCACATCCAACAATTACGGGGCAGGACTGCTGGATGCCCGGCATCTGATCAGCCAGACCAAGAGTGCGAAAATCATTGTATTCAGCAATAGGGATTCGCTTTCCTGCCGGGAGCGGCTGTCCGGATTTGTGGAAACACTGGAAAAAAGCGGCAACGATTACGAAATTCTTGCCGATTGTGACTGTGAGGGGCAGACCGAAAATGCCATGGACGGCATGCGAAAGCTGCTGCAGCAATATCCGGAAATCGATGCGGTGATGACGGTGAATGATCTTTCCGCTCTGGGAGCGATGGCAGCTCTGGAGGAGGCAGGACGCCTGGAGGATACGCTGGTCTACAGCGTGGATGGCTCACCGGAGGCCAAGACCTTGGTGGATGAGGGAATGATGACAGCGACGACGGCGCAGTCACCGCTGCGCATCGGGCAGAAGGCGGCCGAGGTGATCTACGAAATTCTGGAGGACAGGCCGTATCTTACAGACATTGTGGTTCCGGTGTCGCAGATTACGCAGGAGGATATTCCGCGTTTCGGAACAGAGGGATGGCAATGAAGCAAAGCGATCAGACGGCACTTCTGAAGGGACTGTACGGCCTCATTGAGCTGCTGACCTTTTTCCTGATCATCACAATTTATGCAGTGCAGATCGCAACGCCGATCTATGCGGCGCAGATCGGCCGGGCAGAATCCTTTTTGGAGTCGCTGCAATGGATTCCGTATCATCCGCATGTGCTGACGGCGGCGGTGGTGCTTGCCGGCGCGGGAAATCTCCTGGGCAAATGGTTCGATCGAAGGGATGCGGGAGCGCTGTCTCATGACGGCCGGCTCCTGTATCTGATGCAGGGGATTCTCTATGGCACATCGATGCTGATGTTCCAGCAGAACTGCGACAAGATCGCACTTCTGGCCGTTGCGGACCGGTTGGAGGATTCCAATACACGGCGTCAGTACAATTTTCTGGCCGTGATGATTGCACTCTATCTTCTGTGCAATATGGAATTTACCACCGGCATGCTGCATGCCGTATCCCTGCAGCAATATCTGGATTTCTATACACTCCGGACACGAAACGCTCTGCAGCTTGTGATTGAGGCGGCGTCCTCCGTTGAGACGGTGCTGTTTGTGTTTTATCTGGTTCTGTTTATGACAAGGCAGGTTCAGGAGAAGCTCAAGGTGCAGCAAAGGAACCAGAAGCTGGAGCAGCTGAACGAGCAGCTTTTGGACTATGCGGAGGAGCGCGCTCACACCGCGCAGGTACAGGAGCGAAACCGGCTGGCGAGGGAAATTCATGATACGCTGGGACACGTGCTGACGGGAATTACGGCGGGAGCCGATGCCTGCCTGCAGATGAT
>CAYXAN010000279.1:0-2950 GCA_964461705.1 uncultured Sarcina sp.
CGGGATGAACTGCATGTCCTGTGCCATGACAGACACGGATATGTTTATCCCAGGACAGATCAGGCAGTTACCGTGCAGAAGGCTTTGCTGGCCAGATGTCGTGAGCTTGGAGTTCAGGTATGCAGTAATGTCCGTGTGATGGATTTGCACAGGGCAGAGGATGGACAGTACCGTCTGGAGCTCCCCACGGGGAAACAGGTGTACGCGGATGCCGTCCTTCTTGCAGCAGGCGGAATGGTCTCCGCTCAATACGGCTGCTGCGGAGACGGATACCGGCTTGCTGCAAGGCTGGGGCATCAATGCATCCTTCCTGCGCCGGCTCTATGTGCACTGCGGGTACAGAATCCGGGATTGAAACGGGCTGCGGGGGTACGCACGCACGGAAGAGTTTCGGTTCTTCTTGACCAAAGGGAGCTTGCTTCCTCGGAAGGGGAAATACAGCTGAACCGGGACACCATCAGCGGCATTCCGGTATTTCAGGTATCCCGCTATGCGGGAAGAGCGCTCACAGCATCCTGCGCAGATCAAAACGGATCCTGCAAGGCCGCGGGAATCTTGGCTGTTCTGGATTTTCTCCCGGAGCTTGCACAGACGGACTGGGAACAGGAAAGAAAGCGGCGCCTGCAGGAAATCGGGACACCGGAGGCGGGGCGGCAGACGCTGCAGGATTTTTGCCTCGGTCTGCTTCCGGATAAGGCGGCGGCGTGGCTTATTGAGGATCAGGGCGGCATTCCGGAACAAAAGCTTCGGGCTATCTGCGACCGGGTGGGGGTCGAAGAATGCCGCTTCTTTCTCTCGAGGCTTTTGGATTCCATGCGCCGGAAGATCCTGCCCGTCGTGGGTACGGCAGACTACGACAAGGCGCAGGCAACCTCGGGAGGAATCCGTTTGTCCGAGATGTCCGACTCCCTGGAATCAAAGCTGTCCGGCGGCTTTTTTGCCGCCGGCGAGGTGCTGGATGTTGACGGGATGTGCGGTGGCTACAATCTGACCTTTGCCGTTCACTCAGGCAGGATTGCCGGGAAGGCCTCGGCGGAATATCTCCGGCATAAGATTGCGGGAGCGCACAGCGCACAGCGATCCGGGGAGCATGTGGTCAAAAATCCTTTTGACCACAACATCCCAACATCAGAAGATGTGTAAGGAAGGTAATATATGTTGGAACTGAATCAGATCAAGCTTCCCTGCGGCAGTGCTCCGGAAATGCTGGAAAATAAGCTGCGCAGGCTGCTGCGCCTTCCGCCCGGAGAAACGGTTGAATATCGTATTGCACATCATTCCATTGATGCAAGAAAAAAACCGGTCCTCTACGATGTCTATACGGTTCAGCTTCTGTTTGAGAGTCAGAAGGAGGAAGAGAGGATTTATCATCGCTGCGGGAAGCAGCTTCCCCAGCTTCGGAAAGCAGACACAAAGGTCTATCGGTTTCCGAAGACTCCCGCAAAGGCACCAAGGCTTCGCCACCGTCCGGTCATTGTCGGCTTTGGTCCGGCCGGAATTCTGTGCGCCTTGAAGCTTGCGCAGGCAGGCTATGCGCCTCTGGTTCTGGAGCGCGGCGAGGAAATGGGAAAAAGACTTCGCAGTGTAGAGCATTTCTGGGAAACGGGCGAATTGAATCCGTCCTCGAATATTCAGTTCGGCGAGGGCGGCGCAGGCACCTTTTCCGACGGCAAGCTGACCTCCAATGTCAAGGACAGGGACGGCAGGGTGTCCGAGGTTCTTCGATGCTTTCTGGAGGCAGGCGCCCCCAAGGAGATTGCCTGCGAGCAGCTTCCGCACATCGGAACCGACCGGCTCCGCGGAGTGATCGAAAACCTTCGCAATGAAATACGGTCGCTGGGGGGCGAAATCCGCTTTTCCACCTGCATGACGGAGCTTCTGACAAAGGAGGGCCATGTTGTCGGTGTCATGGCGGCGGATGCGGAAGGGAATTCCATACGAATTCCTGCAGAGGCAGTGGTTCTGGCACCGGGGCACAGCGCAAGAGATACCATCCGAATGCTTTGCAGGAGGCAGGTTCCTGTGGAGGCCAAGGCTTTTGCTGTCGGCTTCCGTGTATCGCATCCGCAGAGCCTGATCAATCAGGCCAGATACGGCATTTCGGATGCAAAGGAGCTGGAACGGCTTCACCTTCCTGCAGCCAGCTACAAGCTGACGGCGCGATCTTCTGACGGGCATGGAGTGTATTCGTTTTGTATGTGTCCGGGAGGATTTGTGGTCAACGCATCGTCGGAAAAGGGGCGTCTTGCCGTGAACGGCATGAGCAACTATGCACGGGATTCGGCGCGGGCCAACAGCGCCGTCGTGATCACCGTAGGTCCGGAGGATTATGGCCATTCCTCCGCACTGGACGGCATGGTCTTTCAGGAGAGGCTGGAGGAGGATGCCTTTTTGCTTGCAGACGGGAAGGTTCCTGTGGAGCCTTATGCGGAATTTCGAAGTGCAATTCTTCCTTTGCAGGAAGAACCGCTGCAGACACCGCCTGCGGCCTCCGTCCCCTCCTCAGAGCTTCTGTGCATCCGCGGAGCATCTGCGAAGGCGGCTCTGCATTCCCTGCTGCCGCGGGCTCTGAATACGGCCTTTCTGGAAGGGATGAATCAGTTCGGAGAGCAGATACCGGGCTTTGACGGTGAGGACTGTTATGTGATCGGCCTTGAATCCCGTACGAGCTCTCCGGTGCGGATTCTTCGAAACGACCGCGGCGAATCCGCGGTCTGCGGTCTGTACCCTTGCGGAGAGGGGGCCGGCTATGCCGGAGGAATCATGTCTGCGGCGGTAGACGGCATACGGACGGCCGAACAGGTTGCGGCACACCATCGCCCTGCAGACCGTGATGCTGCAGCCATTGTTTCCGGGCTTTAAAAGAGACTTTAAAAGAGACTTTAAAAGAGGCTTTAAAAGAAGCTTTAATAGGAGCTTTAACATGCATTTTTGTCAGTCTTTGTTCATG
>CAYXAN010000280.1:0-2944 GCA_964461705.1 uncultured Sarcina sp.
GCGGATGGTTCGGAAAGCTGATTTTGTCCTACGGGTTTCTGGCTTATCTGGCAGTGGCCATCGCGCTGGCCGCATCCTTCGTGCTGAATCGCACCCGTATCGGACTTCATTTACGGGCAGTGGGCGAAAATCCCGGCACAGCCGACGCCGCCGGAATCAACGTTGCCCGCTACAAGTATCTGGCCACCTGCATCGGCTGCATGATCGCCGGACTCGGCGGCCTGTATTACGTCATGGACTATGCCTGCGGTGTATGGTCCAATGATGCCTTCGGTGACAGAGGCTGGCTTGCCATTGCACTGGTTATCTTTACGATGTGGAGGCCGAAGCTTGCCATTGTGGATTCCTTCCTGTTCGGCGGTCTGTATATTCTGTATCTGTACCTCCCGACCGGCATCGACCACATGGAAAATCAGGAGCTCTACAAAATGATTCCCTATGTGGTTACCCTGATCGTGCTGGTGTTCACCAGCATTCGCAACAAGCGCGAAAATCAGGCGCCGGAAAGCCTGGGTATTGCATACTTTAGGGAGGAACGGTAAACGCGGAAGTGCCGCCAATATCCTCTGATTGTGTAGGTTTCACAGTTTTGCTTGTGGAGTACTGCATATTTTGGTAAAATGCTCCTTGAGCTTGCAGGATGCCGCTTTAAATCCTTGTGAAACTCAATAACACATTGGAGGACATTGACATGAAAGTTTATACAACCGACAAAATCCGCAACGTTGTGATCCTGGGGCATGGCAGCTGCGGCAAGACGACCCTTGTGGAGGCAATGGCATATCTGGGCGGCCTGACATCCAGATTGGGCAGGGTTGAGGACGGCTCCACCATCAGCGATTTTTCCAAGGAGGAGCAGAAGCGTGAGATTTCCATTCACACGTCGCTCATTCCGATCGAATGGAACGGCTATAAGCTGAATATTCTGGACACTCCCGGATATTTTGATTTTGTCGGCGAGGTTGAGGAAGCCATTTCCGTGGCAGACGGCGCCATCATTGTGGTCAGCGCCAAGTCGGGAATTGAGGCCGGTACGGAGAAGGCATGGGAAATCTGTGAGAAGTATCATCTTCCCCGCATGTTCTTTGTTACCGACATGGATATCGATGACGTTTCCTACCGTAAGGTAGTGGAGGATCTGACGGCACTGTACGGCAAGAAAATTGCCCCGTTCAACATGCCGATCCGTGAGGACGGAAAGTTTACAGGCTATGTCAACGTCATTCAGAAGAAGGCCTTCCGTTGGGAGAACAAGGAGGCCATCCCTGCTGATATTCCGGATTATTCGGAGGAATATCTTGGTCAGTACCATGATACCCTGATGGAGGCAGTGGCGGAGACCTCGGAGGAGTTCATGGATCGGTATTTTGCCGGTGAGGAGTTTTCGGAGGCGGAGATTCGCGCTGCAGCGAGGCTGTCCATTCAGGACGGAACCATTGTGCCGGTGGAGATGGGAGCCGGAATCATTGCGCAGGGCGTATATACGCTGATGGATGATATCGTGAAGTATATGCCTGCGGCAGAATCCCGCAAGGTCAGCGGAATCAATACGAAGACCAGTGAAATCTTTGAGGCGAATTTTGATGTTCTGAAGCCGAAGAGTGCCTTTGTGTTCAAGACCATCGTCGATCCCTTTATCGGACGCTACAGCCTGATTAAGGTACGCTCCGGTGTCTTCAAGACCGATGATCTTTGCTATAACACCCGTTCGGAGGCGGAGTTTAAGATCGGTAAGCTTTACATCCTTCAAGGAAACAAGGCTTCGGAGATTTCGGAGCTTCATGCGGGTGATCTCGGTGCATTGGCCAAGCAGCAGAATGTCAATACCGGAGACACTCTTTCCACCAAGGCGACGCCCGTCCAGTATCCGAAGATGGACATCTCCACCCCGTACACCTATCTTCGCTACAAGGCAGTAAACAAACAGGATATTGATAAGATTGCGCAGGCCATGGGCAAGCTGGCGGCAGAAGATCCGACCTTTAAGGCCGTCAACGATTCGGCAAACGGACAGTCCCTGATTTACGGCATGGGTGAGCTGCATCTGCAGGTCATTCAGTCTGAACTGAAGGACGAATACAAGTGTGAGATCACCGTCGAGAAGCCCAAGGTTGCCTTCCGTGAGACCATTAAGAAAAACTCCGATGTGGAATACAAATACAAAAAGCAGACCGGTGGGCATGGTCAGTATGGGCACGTAAAGATCCGCTTTGCTCCTGCCGAGGACGGAACCGTTCCGTATGTATTTGATGAGGCCGTTGTCGGAGGCGCCGTCCCGAAGAATTATTTCCCGGCAGTGGAAAAGGGAATCGCTGAGTCTGTTCAGTCCGGGCCGTTGGCGGCCTATCCTGTGGTCGGCGTGCATGCGACGCTGTACGACGGCTCCTATCATCCGGTGGATTCCTCGGAAATGGCATTCAAGACAGCGACGAAGCAGGCCTTCAAGAAGGGCTTCATGGAAGCCGGGCCTGTCCTTCTGGAGCCCATTGTTTCCCTGAAGGTCATCGTTCCGGATACCTATACCGGTGATGTCATGGGGGATCTGAACAAGAGGAGAGCTTCCATCCTCGGCATGAATCCGGCCCCCGGCTCCAAGCAGATCATTGAGGCGGAGGTTCCGCAGATGGAGCTGTTTGATTATTCCACGACTTTGCGCTCGATGACAGGAGGAAGAGGAGATTACAGCTACGAGTTCGTACGCTATCAGCAGGCGCCTGCCGATATCCAGAGCAAAGAGGTAGCGGCCAGAGCGGAAAAGGCAGCGGCAGGCTTCTCTGAAGATTGATAGGGCTTCTGCAGCGGGGAGGCCGCAGCCGACTCCCGGTGCGAGACAATTACGATAAACTGATTTCAAAGGAAACGCTGATTTAATCAGCGTTTTCTTTGAAGCCTCCGGTGGATCGCACGGATTTGCAAGGGAAAATGCTGCTTCGCAGCTGGGATC